>JAFYHV010000123.1 GCA_017538995.1 Lachnospiraceae bacterium
ACAAGCTGTGTCAGAGGAGTTATTCCCGAGAAATCCATCTACAAGGATAAAGACAATATAGTTTCCAAAGTAAGTGATATTTAAATTTTTAAATATATATTTAATTCTTGAAAGGAGAAATTCACATGATTTATTCAAAAGAAGTTGAAGAAATGTGTACCGTTGCTCAGGGTGTGAATCACGGTTGTGCTCCCATTCCCGAAGAAGCAAAATGGGTAAAAGCTAAAGAAGTGAAAGACATTTCAGGCTTAACACATGGTATCGGCTGGTGTGCTCCTCAGCAGGGCGCATGTAAACTTACTCTTAACGTTAAGGAAGGTATCATTCAGGAAGCATTGGTTGAGACAATCGGTTGCTCAGGTATGACTCATTCTGCAGCTATGGCAGCTGAAATTCTTCCCGGAAGAACAGTCCTTGAAGCTTTGAATACAGACCTTGTTTGTGACGCAATCAACACAGCAATGAGAGAACTTTTCTTACAGATCGTTTACGGTAGATCACAGTCCGCTTTCTCAGAAGACGGTCTTCCTATCGGTGCAGGTCTTGAAGACCTTGGTAAGGGACTTCGTTCTCAGGTTGGTACAATGTACGGTACTCTTAAAAAAGGTCCTCGTTACCTTGAAATGGCAGAAGGCTATGTAACAGGTATCGCACTTGATGCTGACGATCAGATTATCGGTTACAAGTTTGTTAACTTTGGTAAGATGACAGACTTTATGAAAAAAGGCGACGATGCAGCTACAGCATACGAAAAAGCAAGCGGACAGTACGGACGTGTTGCAGATGCTGTTAAGATCATCGACCCCAGAAAAGAATAATTTAAGGAGGAAAAAGAAATGGCTTTATTTGAATCATATGAAAGACGTATCCCTCAGATCGAAAAAGTTCTTGCAAGCTATGGAATTTCTTCCCTTGAAGAAGCTGAAAAGATCACAAAGGACGCAGGTCTTGATGTTTACCACATGGTAGAAAAAATCCAGCCTATCTGCTTTGAAAACGCAAAATGGGCTTATACAGTCGGTGCAGCTATCGCTATTAAGAAAAATGCACGTCGTGCTGCAGACGCAGCAGCAGCTATCGGTGAAGGTTTACAGGCTTTCTGTATTCCCGGTTCCGTTGCAGATACACGTAAGGTTGGTTTAGGACACGGCAACTTAGGAAAGATGCTTCTTGAAGAAGAAACAGAATGTTTCGCTTTCCTTGCAGGTCATGAATCATTCGCTGCAGCTGAAGGTGCTATCGGTATTGCTGAAAAGGCTAACAAAGTACGTCAGAAACCCTTAAGAGTTATCCTTAACGGTCTCGGAAAAGACGCAGCTCAGATCATTTCAAGAATTAACGGATTTACATTTGTAGAAACTGAGTACGATCCTTATACAAACACTGTTAAAGAAGTTAACAGAATCGCTTACTCAGAAGGTCTTCGTGCAAAAGTTAACTGCTACGGCGCTAACGATGTTTGCGAAGGCGTTGCAATCATGCATAAGGAAGGCGTTGACGTTTCCATCACAGGTAACTCAACCAACCCTACAAGATTCCAGCATCCTGTTGCAGGTACATACAAGAAAGAATGTATCGAGCAGGGTAAGAAGTACTTCTCAGTAGCATCAGGCGGTGGTACAGGACGTACACTTCATCCCGATAATATGGCTGCAGGTCCTGCTTCATACGGTATGACAGATACTATGGGACGTATGCATTCAGACGCTCAGTTCGCTGGTTCTTCTTCAGTTCCTGCTCATGTTGAGATGATGGGACTTATCGGTGCCGGTAACAACCCTATGGTTGGTATGACTGTTGCAGTAGCAGTTGCTGTACAGGAAGCTGCTGATGCAGGCAAGTTCTAATTAGAATATTAACTTTTTGTTAAATATTTTAATTAACGTATTGACTTATAAATATATACAAGGTATAGTATTTATAGTTGTTAAACACCACAAGTAAAAATTTAATTTTTATAGTTTAAAAGGAGAAAACAAGTATGAACAAGAAGGTGACAAGTATTTTTGCTAATTTGGGAATTATTTTCTGGCTTATCGGCTTTTTTGCAGGCGATAAAGAAGGTGCTAAGCAGTTCCTTAACCAGGGCCTTATCCCCGGAATCTTACTTTGCATTCCTGTAATTAACATCGTAGGTATCGTATTCTGCGTATGGGGCTTAATCAAGGCTATCCAGGAAGATGAGACTCCCCTTCCTTTATTCGGTGGAATTAGCATTATCAAATAATTTTTGTTAATCAATAATTATTAAATAATAGAAGCATTAAGCCCGCGGGTTTAATGCTTCTAATTATGTAAAAATAAACGAGGAGGTTATATCATGGATTCGAAAACTACCGGTATCGTTACTTACTTAACTTTAGTAGGCTTTATCATTGCTCTTGCAGCAGGAACAAAGGATGAGTATTCAGCTCAGCATATGAACAACATGCTTGTAAATATGCTTTTCTGCCTTCCTGTAATTTTAGGATGGATTCCTATATTTGGATGGATCCTCGATGCATGGGTATTATTCGTTGGCGTTTGCACAATCATTGGTTTCATCTGTGCATGCCAGGGCAAGCCTTTCGAAACACCTTTAATCGGTAAGATTAAGATTATCAAAGCTTAATTATAAAAAAATTATCCCGGCTCGAAAGAGTCGGGATTTTTTTATTTGTTTTAATTATTTTTTCTGAAGTACATCGCCCATGTAATTGATACATTTTATAGCTTCACCGTAATTTGATATTCCTGCATTAAACATTTCTTCGTTGTATTCTTCATCAAGTGCGAGATGAAAGCATTTGGATGAATTTGATATATACGTTGAAGCCTTTTCGGAAAGCATTTTGCAGTCCTTAAATTCCTTTGGCGGATCAACTTTGGCGAATTCGTCGAATGCAGCTTTTAATTTATCCAGCGAATCGTACAGTTCCTGCTCATAACCATCCGCATTTGTATCGATTGTGTCTATAATTGCTCCGGTTGTAACTATCTGTTCGTAGAGCTTGTTTACTTCGTTATGATACTCATCGTATTTATTTGTTTTGGATGTGCATGCGACCATACACATAATTCCTAATGTAACAAAAAAACCGAGAGCATATTTTTTAATTCTCATATGTTCCTCCGATTCACATTACATAGTAATGATACCTTGATAAAAATACCATATATTGAGTTTTTTTGCAACAAACAATTATTGAATAGGTAATTGTTTTATGATAGTATTAAATAGGTATTTTTTATATTGATTAAGTATTTTCGGAGGTATTTATGAACGGCGCAAGCCTTCTTGTTAAATCGCTCGAATGTGAAAACGTAGATGTTCTTTTTGGATATCCCGGTGTTTCTATTTGCCCGTTTTTCGATAAATTAACCGAATCAAAGATTCATCCTGTACTTGTAAGACACGAAGTTAATGCCGCACACGAAGCTAACGGATATTACAGAAGTTCCGGAAAACCCGGTGTATGTGTTTCCAGTTCCGGTCCCGGCGCAACCAATCTTATTACAGGCATTGCAACTGCTTTTGCCGACAGTATTCCTTTAGTTGTTATTACAGGACAGGTTAAGAGTGAGCATATCGGTTCGGATCTTTTCCAGGAAGCCGATATTGTCGGAGCCTGCGAATCTTTTGTTAAGTATTCATATCTTGTAAAAAATGCTTCTCTTATTCCCAAAACCGTAAAAGAAGCTTTCCATATAGCTACTACAGGCCGTAAAGGTCCTGTTCTTATTGATATTCCCGTAGACGTTCTTTTAGAAGAAGGTCTTGAGTTTAATTATCCGGAAACAGTCAATTTAAGAACATACAAGCCTACCGTTAAAGGTCATGCAGTTCAGATAAAGAAGATTATCAACGAGCTTTCAAAAGCCGAGAGACCTATCATTATGGTCGGAGGCGGCGTTAAGCTTTCGGGAGCAAAGGAAGAGGTTCTTGCATTCTCAAAGAAGCATAATATACCCTTTGTATCTACTTTAATGGGCCTTGGCATCGGTTATGAGGATAATCCCTTATATATCGGTATGGTTGGTAATAACGGCTCTAAATACGCCAATAAAGCCATTAACGATGCAGACTGCCTGATTGTAGCGGGTGCGAGAGTTGCCGACAGAGCCGTAAAGCAGCCCGACCTTATTACAAAAGATAAAACTTTGATTCATATAGATGTCGATCCTGCAGAGATTGGTAAGAATGCAGGTCCGAACATTCCTGTAGTAGGAGATTTAAAAGAAGTCTTTGATGAGCTTAACTGCTTTGAAGAGAAGTTTGATTTTACCGACTGGGTTAACAGAATCAATACATATAAAATGACCAGAGTCGGCAATAAAGAGACAACTAATCTTTATGTGGATCCCAAGGAGTTCGTATATGAACTTTCAAGCCGCTTAAAGAAAGAATCGATTCTTGTTACAGATGTAGGCCAGAATCAGATTTATGCATGTTCGAATTTTGTATCACAGGGTGCAGAATTTGTTACATCAGGCGGTTTCGGATGCATGGGATTTTCCCTTCCCGCTGCAATCGGTTCCAAAATGGGCAATCCTGAAAAGAGAGTTATTTCCTTAAACGGTGACGGAGCGTTGCAGATGTCTATGTGCGAGCTTTCTACATTAAAACAGGAAGGACTTGATATTAAGATAGTTGTATTTAACAACAAGTCCCTCGGAATGATAAAAGAGTATCAGCACCTTAAATACAACAATAATTACACATTTAATGAACTAAACGGCTTACCTCATTTTGATAAGATTGCGGAAGCTTATGATATTGATTACAGAGAATGTCATTCCAATGAAGAAATGGAAGACTGCATTAAATGGCTTCTTGATTCAAAGGACACATGTATTCTTGAACTAAACGTAGACAGAGATGCATTTACATGCATGAATATGTAGAAAAATTACGGAGCAGAATTTCGTATGAAAAGGATTTTTTCCGTTTCGGTTGAAAACAGATTTGGTGTATTAAGCAAGGTTTCTTCTTTGTTTGCAAGAAGAGGCTATAATATCGAGAGCCTCACTGTGGGCGAAACACATGATCCCACAATCTCAAATATGACTATTGTATCAAGCGGCTCGCCTCACGATCTTGAACAGATAGAAAAGCAATTAAATAAAAAGCTTGATGTCATTAAGGTTCGTACTTTTAAAGAAGAAGACTCTGTATCCAGAGAACTTATTTTAGTTAAGATTAAATACACCGCAGCTAACAGAAGCGAAATAATTGAAATCTGTCAGATTACAAAGGCTGAGATAGTTGATACTACCGACAGCAACATGATACTTCTTTTATGCGATACTCCCGATCATGTGGATAAATTCATCGATATGCTTAAGAAATTCAGTATTATCGAGCTTTCACGCACAGGTACTCTTGCAATGAAAAAGTGCAAGTAAAGTCATGAAGAAATACGATTTTATTCTTTTAGCAGTAATTGTAATAATATTGCTTCCGATAGCTATTCTTCTTTTGAATTCCGGTAAAGGAGCTACAGCCGTTGTTAAATCCGACGGAAAAGTGATTGATACTTTAAACCTTGCAATAAACGGAACTTACACATATAAAAACGATAATGGCTACAATATTGTTGAGGTCAATGACGGAAAAGTAAGAGTAACAGAAGCTGATTGTCCAAATCAGGACTGCGTAAATAAAGGTTATATAAAGAGAAACAACGAATCGGTTATTTGTCTTCCTCACAGATTTGAAGTAACTGTCAAATCAAAGGATAACGAATACGATATTATTCAGTAAATAAATGAAAAAAACTACCAAGATAACGTTTTTGGGATTGTTTACGGCGGTTGCTTTAGTTCTATCTTTCCTGGAAACACTTATTCCGAATATGGTTCCGATTCCCGGATTTAAAATCGGGCTTGCCAACTTTGCAGTGCTTTTAGCCCTTTATTTATTCGGTTTTAAAGAAGCTGTGATTGTCGATCTGGCCCGTATAATACTTGCGGCACTTTTGTTCGGATCGTTCTTTTCCTTCTGGTACGCTTTAAGC
>JAFYHV010000124.1 GCA_017538995.1 Lachnospiraceae bacterium
AAATTGCTGATAAAATCAGCGTTTAAAAGAGGTTCGCCGCCGCCAAACATAACTCCGCCGCCGGTGGCAAGGAAATAAAGATTGTCTATTTTTAATTCATTGTATAATTCATCAATCGTTACTGTTTTGCCTTTAATGCTTCCGTCCCAGGTAAAAGGATTGATACAGAAAGCACATCTTAAGGGACATCCCATAGAAACAACGAGGGTTGTTACGCCCTCGCCGTCTGTCTTGGTTCTTATTCTGCTTACAGAGACTAATTTTATTGTCTCACCTTTATTTTCGCTCATCTTTTATTCTATATCATCAATGGTAATTTCAATGTTATCTTCAGGAATATATTCAACATCTCCGTCGAGTTCGTAAATATCTTCGGGAGGAGCTTCACCGCTTTCGGGCTCAATTATACTCTCATTTGTGCCGTCATCAGTGCAGTCATCACCTTCACAGCCATCATTATCATGGCCTTCGGTATTATAATCTTCAGGAATATACTCAATCGGTTCGCCCTCAAGTTCAGGCTCGATATACTGGATATCTCCTGCATAATCCACCGGAGTTGCAGTTGCTCCGCCTAAATCATTTCCGCCGTCGAAGATATTTGCTATGGGATCTGCAATTGCGTATACAACATCCATGGGTGAACACGCTGAAAATGTTGCTGCAATACCTACTGAAACACCCGCAATTGCAACTTTCTGTCCGAGCATTCTTCTTTTCTCAAGTTCTCTCTCAAGATATCTTACTTCTGCTTCGCATTTGGGACATGTGCCTTTACAGTTTCCTTTATGTTTGCATTCTTCAACTACATATTTTATGTCATTATTATCTGCAATCTGCTTACGAATCTGTTTAAGAGCTTTACATTTTTCTTTTCCGTTATTCATATCAAACCTCCTGAAAATACATACAGTATTTTATGTTTCTGATATATACACGAATAAAACTGTTTCTTTTATGGGTTATTCCGAAAATTTATAAATCATAATATAAATCATCATATCCGTAATCATCGGGATTAAAGGAGATATTATTGTCTTTTTCATACTGATAAATATCATAGCCTTTTCCCCAGCCGGTATCAAAGTTGTACTGGTTAAGGAAAAACTCGTCGAAATCATTGATTGTAACGGTTACCCAGCCGTAGCTGTAATGATATTTGTAATTGATTCCAACCTCAACTCCCAGAGGTGTAAATAATAAAATCAGTCCGTCGTCATCTTTGAATACTTTGGTAATATCTGCTGCATCGCTGTAGTTAATGGCTTCGACATAGCTGTTCTGAATATTCGACCTTTCAACAAAGAACTCTGAAAAATCATCATTAAAGTTCAAAACTGCAGTGTTGTCGATAACTTTACCTTTTTTAACATCAACATTGATTCCGTGAATATAGAAATTATTTATATCGTTGTTTTCATAAGCTGTAGTACTGTATCCGACGGATAAAACTTCATCGTTGTTAAAAGTAATAACCGCATCTGTGTAAAGAGTATAATTAAAAGTTTCGGTAGAATTATTGCTTGCGCTCTTCTTTGAAATATACTCAAAAAGTTCGCTGATGGCCTGATTCCTTAAAGCTTCGTTTACATCGGTAAAATCGACGTCATCGGAACTTAAAGTATAATATGCACAGTAAGCGTTGATGAAAAGCCCGTTGCATTCACCTTCGTAACGTATAATTCTTCTTTCGACATCATATTTGTCGTTCTCTATATACGAATCAACAAGATACTCGTAATAAGGTGTAGCAAACCCGTCTCTTTCGATGAAACCGTGAACAACTTCGGATTTAAGGTACGAAGTATAATTACCGTTAATATAATAATCGAATGTATTTTCAGCGGATTCATCCCAGTACTCATTGGCCGAAGGAACTATTTCGTTAATGAATTTATCATAATCAAATTTAGAAGTTCCCGCATAAAGCGGTTCAATAGTTGTTGCATAATAATACTCATCCGAATCGGGATCGTAAACATCGGGCAACCCGTCAGGATCAGCATCGGGATCTGCATCAGGGTCCGTATCCGGATCTGTATCGGGATTGATATCAGGGAACAGATTCGTAGGAGGATTGTTATTATTATTTGATGGTGTTGTTACAGTGGGTATCTGTGAAACGTTGTATGCACTCTTTATAATAATAGGCACAAATGCCGCAATAAAAAGAACAGCCAAAAGGAATATGATCAAAACGACAACTGCCAGTCCGATTACAACACCAATAATCCAGCCTTTGGAACTCTTGTTCTTACCGGGTTCAGGCTGCTTATGCGCAGGACCGGTATAAAGTGTTTCTAAAGTCTCCTGACTTACCTGACCGCTCTCAATATTTTCATTTATGTCTTCTTCTTTGTTAATGGTATATCCGCAGTTTGTGCAGACACCGGGTTTTGTAACGGCTCCGCAGCGCGGACAAAAAACATATTCGCTCATAAAATAATCCCTCTTACTTACATTCCGAACTGAGTCTCGCTAATATATTTAAGAATGCAGACTCTCATTAAATCAAGTGCGGCAGTTGTTGCACATTCCCTTACCTTGGCTCTGTCGCCCTTAAAATTATATTCTTTTACGGTTATTTTTCCTTTTACGTTACATCCGATATAAACAAGCCCTACGTCTTTTCCTTCGTAAGGACTGTCAGGTCCCGCAACTCCTGTTACTGAAACAATAACATCGGCTTTATTGGGTATATCTGCGGAAAGTGCCATTTCTTCAGCAACTTTTTCAGATACCGCAGTGTATTTCTGAAGTGAAGACTTCTTTACTCCGAGTATTTTATGCTTGCTCTTATCAGAATAAGTTACGAAACAGGTTTTAAGCGTTTCCGAAACACCTGCTACATTGATAAGTCTTGCGGATACCATTCCGCCTGTACAGGATTCAACTGTTGAAACTGTAAGATTATTTGACAAAAGCAAGTTTACAACAGCCTGTTCAAGAGAAACTTCATCATCGGTTGTGTAAATATATTCTCCGACAAGTGTTTTTAACTCTTTTATAACCGGATTGATTAATCTCTCACACTCTGCCTGATTGTTTCCTTTGGCGGTTACATGAATATGTACTTCGCCGGATTTGGGATAAATCGTAATTGAAGGGTTTGAATGCGAAAGCATTAAATCTTTTATGTTC
>JAFYHV010000125.1 GCA_017538995.1 Lachnospiraceae bacterium
TCAAGAACCATGATACAGTCAGAGTTTCTGACTGTGGAAAGTCTGTGTGCGATAACAAATGTGGTTCTGCCGCTCATAAGCTTGTCCATACCTTCCTGAACAAGTTTCTCTGTTCTGGTATCGATGGAACTTGTAGCCTCATCAAGAATGAGTACAGGAGGATCTGCTATGGCTGCTCTCGCAATTGAAAGAAGCTGTCTCTGGCCCTGTGACAATGAGGCGCCGTCGCCCTTAAGCACAGTATTGTAGCCCTGAGGAAGTCTTTCGATAAAGCCGTGTGCATTTGCTAACTTTGCTGCTGCAATTACTTCTTCATCGGTTGCATCGAGCTTACCGTATCTGATGTTTTCCATTACGGTTCCGCTGAAAAGATGTGTATCCTGAAGAACCATACCGAGTGACTTTCTTAAATCGGCCTTCTTAATCTTGTTGATATTAATTCCGTCGTAACGGATCTTACCGTCCTGAATATCATAAAATCTGTTGATAAGATTTGTGATTGTAGTCTTTCCTGCACCGGTTGAACCTACAAACGCAATCTTCTGGCCGGGCTTCGCAAAAATATCGATATTGTGAAGAACCATCTTTTCTTCTGTATAACCAAAGTCAACGTCATCAAGTACGACATTTCCTTTAAGTTCAACATAAGTGGTTGTATCGTCAGCCTTATGGTAATGCTTCCAGGCCCAGATACCTGTATGCTCTTCTGTCTCGATTAAGTTCTCGCCGTCTTTCTTGGCATTAACAAGTGTTACATATCCTTCGTCTGACTCAACGGGCTCGTCAAGAAGTTTGAACACTCTGTCTGCACCGGCTAAAGCCATAACGATGGTGTTAAACTGCTGCGAAATCTGCATGATGGGCATATTTACGTTCTTGTTAAGTGTAAGATAACTTCCCAATGCACCGATTGTAAATCCACCGATGCCTGCAATTGCAAAATAACCGCCGACTATGGAAACGATTACAAAACTTAAGTTTCCGAGCTGTCCGTTAACGGGACCGAGGACATTTATGAGTTTGCCTGCTGTTGAAGCGCTGACATAAAGGTCGTTGTTTAACTTCTCAAACTCTTCTTCACAGATGTTTTCACGGCAGAATACTTTAACGACTTTCTGTCCTTCCATCATCTCTTCGATATAACCGTTTACGGCACCAAGGTTTTTCTGCTGTGATACAAAGAATCTTGCAGAAACACCAGCAATTACTCTGGTGGTAACGAAAGTGATGAAAATCATTCCGACTGTAAGAAGTGTAAGTCTCGGTGATAATTTTATGAGCCCGATGAATGTACCGATGATTGTAATCAAACTTGAAATCAGCTGAATGATACTCTGTGCAATCATCTGTCTTGTTGTATCAACGTCGTTTGTATAAATCGACATGATATCGCCGTGAGCATGTGTATCAAAGTACTTGATCGGAAGATTTTCCATGTGTGAGAAAAGATCCACACGGAGTCTTCTCATTGTACCCTGTGCCACATAAACCATGATTTTATTCATCGTAAAAGTACAGAGTCCGGCAATGGCAAACATAATGCCAATCATTCCGATTGCTTCGAAAAGACCTGAATAATCAGGGTTAGGCGATTCAGACAATGGTTTGATATAATCGTCAATCAGTACCTGAAGGAAAAGCATTCCTCGAATCTGTGCAAGTGTTGAGAATACGATACAGCAAAGCACGATAAGTGACTGAATCGGATATCTGCCGTATGAGTATCCCATAAGTCTGAAGAATGTTTTTAAGGGATGATCAAGTTTAGGTCTCGGGCCGAAATTCTGATTTCTTCCCATCTTGATGGGCTTGCCTTCTTTAGCCATTAGTTCGCACCCCCTTTCGATTCGTCAAAGTCAGCATTTGCGCCGGTCTGTGACTCAAATACTTCTTTGTAGATTGCATTATTTGCAAGGAGTTCGTCATGTGTGCCGAATCCGTTTACTTCACCGTTTTCCATTACGATAATTCTGTCTGCATCCTGTACCGAAGAAATTCTCTGAGCGATGATAAATCTTGTGGTTCCGGGAATTGCTTCTTTTAAGGACTTTCTTATCTTGGCATCGGTAGCAGTATCGACAGCCGATGTCGAATCGTCGAAGATTAGAATCTTGGGTTTCTTAAGCAATGCTCTTGCGATACAGATTCTCTGTTTCTGCCCGCCGGAAACATTTGTACCGCCCTGCTCAATCTTGGTATTATAGCCATCAGGGAATGCAGAGATGAAATCATCAGCGCATGCAAGTTTACATGCTTCGATGCATTCTTCTTCAGTCGCGTCAGGATTACCCCAGCGAAGGTTATCAAGCACGGTACCTGCGAAAAGAACATTTTTCTGAAGCACTACCGAAACCTGATTTCTTAAGGACTCCATGTCATATTCTTTTACGTTTAATCCGCCGACTAAAACTTCACCTTCGTTAACATCGTAAAGTCTGTTAATAAGGCTTACCAGACTGGATTTAGCAGAACCCGTACCACCGATAATACCGATGGTTTCGCCTGATTTTATACTTAGGTTTATATTGTTAAGTACGTTTTTACCCGTACCTTTTTTGTATGAGAAATTAACATTCTTGAATTCAACGCTTCCGTCTTTTACGTCGTAAACGGGCTCGGGAGGATTTTCAAGTTCTGTCTTTTCATCGAGAACTTCTGCAATTCTTCTGCCGCTCGCTGCAGAAAGCGTAAGCATAACGAAAACGAATGAAAGCATCATCAGGTTTCCGAGGATGTTTAAGCAGTAGGTGAAAAGTGTAAGAAGTTCGCCCGTATCAAGTTCATGAGAAACTACGAGATGTGCGCCGACCCAGCTGATAAGAAGCATGGTTCCGAACATCGTAAACTGCATTAAAGGCGAGTTCCAGATAACTACGTTTTCTGCTTTTACGAACATTTTGTAGATGTTTCCGGCTGCTTTCTTTAATTCTTCTGATTCGTAATCTTCTCTTACGAAAGCTTTTACTACCCTGATTGCGTTAACGTTTTCCTGAATGGTTTCGTTTAAGTCGTCGTATTTTTCAAACACTCTTGAGAAATACTTTCTCGCATTTATCATGATGATGCTTAAGCCGATTCCGAGGAAAATAACGGCTACAAGATAAATGAGAGCGATTTTAACTGATACCAGGAATGACATGATGAGCGCGAATATCATGCTGACAGGCGCTCTGAAGGCCATACGAAGAAGCATCTGATATGCGTTCTGCACGTTGGTTACATCAGTTGTAAGTCTGGTAATAAGACCTGAAGTCGAAAACTTGTCGATATTCGAAAAGCTGAATGACTGAATATTCGAATACATGTCTTTTCTTAAGTTCTTTGCCAGACCACAGGATGCAATCGATCCGAATGCAGCACCTAAGATACCCGAAATAAAGGCCAGAATAACGAGAACCGTCATTATACCGCCCATTTTCAGGATGTAATCCATATCGCCCGCACCGTCGTTGCCTCCGATACCATATTTTACGATCCATCCCATACAGAGAGGGATAATGGTCTCGAATATTACTTCAAGCACCATAAAAAGCGGCGTCAGAACGGATGCAAGCTTATAGTTTTTTACATGTTTTGCAAGCGTACGAAACATCTTTTTGCCTTTCTTTTATCATTTATTCATTTTCTTTTTTCTTCTTAGTGACGGAGGCTATTACTTTTATGGTCAGTAACCATACAAGGAAGCCGATAATTGCACCAAGGATGTTAAGAATAAAATCATCCACATCAAAAGAACCCCGCCTTGTGATAAGCTGAATCGTCTCAATCAAAGCGAGTATAAGGATGTTGGTTGAAAGATATGCAATAAAATTCCTGAGTCTGTCGAATAAGTTCGGAAGAAAAAATCCCATCGGAAAAAGAAGAATAAGATTAACTCCGAGATTAGTTAAAGGAATATAATTGTTATATCTGTTTCCGTCAAAAATCCATTTTATATAAAGCGAAATTGTTTTAAACGGTACAAGATTGACCGATCTCGCAATATAGTCTCCAATCGTCATGTCGGAATAGAACGAACCTGACCTGTTTCCGAACAACGTGGCATACAAAAAGATGATTATATAAATCCCAAAAATCACCCATAAAATCCATCTGTATTTCTTGTTCACTGCAAACCTCAAATTTATGTAAACCTTGCGGTATTTATCGTATTTTAGGCGCATAAAACGCCTTTATGATTTTATCACAAAACGCACTTTTATTCCATAAAAAAATGAACCATTTGGGGACGGTTCTATTTTGGCTTTTTTGACCAAGTAGGGACGGTTCTATTTTGGCTTTTTTTACCATTTTGGAACCGTCCCCATTTGGCTCTTTTATGAAAAATAAAAAAACACCGATTTAACTCGGTGTTTAGCGTAGCGAGAGGGGGACTCGAACCCTCAACCTTCCGGGTATGAACCGGATGCTCTAGCCAGTTGAGCCATCTCGCCAAAACAACTGCCTTATTAATATACAAAATCAGATATTAAATGTCAAGGTTTTTTTATAAACGTACGAGAGACAGTTCTGTTTTTTCCTTTATTACCTTTAAAGATGTGTCCCCAGGTGGTAAAAAAGGCCAAAACAGAACCGTCCCCAATTGTACTTTTTTACATTCGGTCGGGTGCGGAGAAGCCGAGGCATTCCATGCAGTCTTCCGCAATGCCGAGGGTGAGCTTAAGAAGTGCAATGTAACTCTTCTTTAACTCTTCGTTCTCTTCTGCCAAAATCTTTGTCTCATGGTAGAAAGAATTGAATACATTTGCGAGATCGTAAAGGTATGCACAGATTCTGTGAGGTGCGAGTTCTTCAAATGCGCCTTCAATCATTTCGTTATAACCTGTAATCTTCATAAGAAGGTTCTTGTGTGAAGCATTTGAAATGGTTGACATAACTTTACAGTCATCAATATTACCGCCGTTTTCAGCGAACTTCTTTAAGATGGATTTGATTCTTACAACCGTGTAAAGAAGGTAAGGACCTGTGTCTCCTTCAAATGACATGAATCTTTCGGTATCAAATATATAATCTTTTGAAGCCTGGTTGGAAAGATCCCCGTACTTGATAGCAGAAAGAGCAACGATCTTGGAAACGCTCTCCGCTTCTTCTTTACTCATTTCTCTGCCTGTGGAGATCTTCTCAAGCATCTTTTCGTTGATATCGCTTACAAGATATTCAAGACGCATTACGCCACCGTCTCTTGTCTTGAAAGGCTTGCCGTCTTTACCGTTTACCGTACCGAATCCGATATGAACGAGTTTTGTTTTTTTATCGCAAAGACCGGTCTTCTTCGCGCATCTGAATACCTGCTCAAAGTATAGTTCCTGTCTTTTGTCTGTAAGATAAATGATACAGTCGGGATTGTATTCTCTCTTTCTCTCCATGATTGTTGCAAGGTCTGTGGTGTTGTAAAGTGAAGCACCGTCAGATTTTAAAATCATGCAGGGAGGAATTTCCTTTGTATCGGTCTCTTCCTTAACGTCAACAACCAGAGCGCCGTCGCTTATATAAGCGTAGCCTCCGTCTTTTAAGTATTTAACCATTCCGGGAATTACGTCGTGAACGTCCGACTCACCCTTCCAAAGATCAAAATCAACATTAAGGTTGTCGTAGTTTTTCTTAAGGTCGTCAACGGAAACTTTCATGATATGTTTCCAGATAGCTCTGTAACCTTTAACGCCATCCTGAAGTTTCTTGGTGCAAAGCATTGCTTCGTCTTTAAACTCGGCATCAACTTTTGACTTAGCGCTGGCCTTCGGATAAATCTCCTCAAGATCTCCTACCGTAAAAGGAGCCTCTGCAGGATATTCGCCGTCATAGTTTTCATCGAAATAAACAAGGTCGGGCTGCTCTTCCTTAATAGCCGCAATAACAAGACCCATCTGAAGACCCCAGTCTCCCATATGGATATCACCGATTGCTTCATGGCCCATGTAACGGATAATTCTCTTGATACTCTCACCGATTACGGCACTTCTTAAATGACCAACATGTAAAGGTTTTGCAACATTAGGTCCGCCGTAGTCAACCATGTATCTTTTCTTTTCCGCAGGTTCGTCCACACCGTATTTGTTTGCGGTGGTCATTTCTTTTACGAACTCTGTAAGAAAATCATCGCTTACATTTAAATTGATAAATCCGGGAGGGCAAACCTCTACGGATGAAAATGCTTTTGATTCTTTTAACTTCTCAGCAACATCGTTTGCAATCATGATAGGTGCTTTCTTATAAAGCTTTGCGCCTGCCATTGCACCGTTGCACTGATACTCGCAAAGATCGGGTCTGTTTGAAATTCCGACCTTACCAAGATTTTCGTCATAGCCTGCTTCCTTAAAAGCTTTGGCTGTTTCTTTACTTAATTTCTCTAAAAACTTTTCCAATTTACTGCTCCATCCTTTTATAGACTAAACATTAATTTATTTGTAAAAAACTTATTTGTCAAATATTACTCATAAAAGATACAAAAAATCTAATTCTTCGAATAAATACATCCGCAGTAATTCTGTCTGTATAAATCAAACTCTTTAGAAAGTTCTATCGAAGTCTTGTAACCGTTCTTTTTCTTAAAATCAGTCGGCAGATATTTTATACCGACTTCTTCGGAAATCTTCTCGCCTATCGCATTTATAACATCCGCATTCTTAAGAGGACTTAAAGTAAGTGTCGTTGCGAAGAAATCATATCCTAAAGCTAACGCCTCTTCTGCAGTCTTTCTAAGTCTTAAATCAAAGCAGATACTGCAGCGCTCTCCTCGCTCGGGACAACTCTCATATCCCTTAGTCTTTTCCAGGAACAATTCAGGCTCGTAAGGTGCATCGATTAAATCAATGTTGTTGTTAACATAACTTTTTGTTATGTTAACCTGTCTGCAATCCTCAGGCAAAACCCTTTCAGGATTATCATTATAGATCCCGACCAGTCTCTTTATCTCTGCAAATCTGTACTCGTATTCATCGGTCAAAGTTATATTCGGATTATAATAATAAACCCCGAGACTTGCAACATCTCTGAGTGCCAAAAGGCAGTAACTGCTGCACGGCGCACAGCAGGCCTGGATTAAAACCTTAGGGTTATCAACCGACGATAAACGTTCATTCATTAGTTTAATAAAAAAATCTGCAGGAAGTCCGTTCATTTTATGAAAATACTAACTTAATTCTTTTATGAGCCGATATATATTATGCTGAGTGATTTTATCAGATTTACTTAAGCGCCTTTTATATTATCATATCCCTTTGGCGGCTTCAAATATTATTGAAAAAAAGGGCTCTTTTTAGTAAAATTAAATAATCAAATTTACGGAGAAAAAGACATGAATCAGTCACTTGAGAAAATGGAA
>JAFYHV010000126.1 GCA_017538995.1 Lachnospiraceae bacterium
CCCTCAACCTTCCGGGTATGAACCGGATGCTCTAGCCAGTTGAGCCATCTCGCCAAAACAACTGCCTTATTAATATACAAAATCAGATATTAAATGTCAAGGTTTTTTTATAAACGTACTGGAGACAGTTCTGTTTTTTCCTTTATTACCTTTAGAGATGTGTCCCCAGGTGGTAAAAAAGGCCAAAACAGAACCGTCCCCAATTGTACTTTTTTACATGCGGTCAGGAGCGGAGAAGCCGAGGCATTCCATGCAGTCTTCCGCAATGCCGAGGGTGAGCTTAAGAAGTGCAATATAACTCTTCTTTAACTCTTCGTTCTCTTCTGCCAAAATCTTTGTCTCATGGTAGAAAGAATTGAATACATTTGCAAGATCGTAAAGGTATGCGCAGATTCTGTGAGGTGCGAGTTCTTCAAATGCGCCTTCAATCATTTCGTTGTAGCCTGTAATCTTCATAAGAAGGTTCTTGTGTGAAGCATTTGAAATGGTTGACATAACTTTACAGTCATCAATATTACCGCCGTTTTCAGCGAACTTCTTTAAGATTGATTTGATTCTTACAACCGTGTAAAGAAGGTAAGGACCTGTGTCTCCTTCAAATGACATGAATCTCTCGGTATCGAAGATATAATCTTTTGAAGCCTGGTTTGAAAGATCGCCGTATTTAATGGCTGAAAGAGCAACTATCTTAGAAACGCTCTCCGCTTCTTCCTTGCTCATTTCTCTGCCTGTAGAGATCTTCTCAAGCATCTTTTCGTTGATATCGCTTACAAGATATTCAAGACGCATTACGCCTCCGTCTCTTGTCTTGAAAGGCTTGCCGTCTTTACCGTTAACTGTACCAAAGCCGATATGAACGAGTTTTGTCTTTTTATCGCAAAGACCTGTTTTCTTCGCACATCTGAATACCTGCTCGAAGTAAAGCTCCTGTCTCTTGTCTGTAAGATAAATGATACAGTCGGGATTGTATTCTCTCTTTCTCTCCATGATTGTTGCAAGGTCTGTGGTGTTGTAAAGTGAAGCACCGTCCGATTTTAAAATCATGCAGGGAGGAATTTCCTTTGTATCGGTCTCTTCCTTAACGTCAACAACCAGAGCGCCGTCGCTTATATAAGCGTAGCCGCCGTCTTTTAAGTATTTAACCATTCCGGGAATTACATCGTGTACGTCAGACTCACCCTTCCATAAATCAAAATCAACATTAAGGTTGTCGTAGTTTTTCTTAAGGTCGTCTACGGAAACTTTCATAATATGTTTCCAAATAGCTCTGTATCCCTTTACGCCATCCTGAAGTTTCTTGGTGCAAAGCATTGCTTCATCCTTAAACTCTGCATCAACTTTGGACTTGGCGGAAGCCTTCGGATAAATCTCTTCGAGATCTCCGACCGTAAAAGGAGCCTCAGCCGGATATTCGCCGTCATAGTTTTCATCGAAATAAACGAGGTCAGGCTGCTCTTCTTTTATAGCCGCAATAACAAGACCCATCTGAAGACCCCAGTCTCCCATATGGATATCGCCGATTGCTTCATGACCCATGTAACGGATAATTCTCTTGATACTCTCACCGATTACGGCACTTCTTAAATGACCAACATGTAAAGGTTTTGCAACATTGGGTCCGCCGTAGTCAACCATGTATCTCTTCTTTTCAGCAGGTTCGTCCACGCCGTATTTGTTGGCGGTACTCATTTCCAAAACGAACTCTGTAAGAAAATCATCGCTGATATTTAAATTGATAAATCCGGGAGGGCAAACCTCAACAGATGAAAATGCTTTTGATTCTTTTAACTTCTCAGCAACATCATTTGCAATCATGATGGGCGCTTTCTTATAAAGCTTTGCGCCTGCCATTGCACCGTTGCACTGATACTCGCAAAGATCGGGTCTGTTTGAAATTCCGACCTTTCCAAGATTTTCATCATAACCCGCTTCCTTAAAAGCCTTGGCTGTTTCTTTACTTAATTTCTCTAAAAACTTTTCCAATTTACTGCTCCATCCTTTTATAGACTAAACATTAATTTATTTGTAAAAAACTTATTTGTCAAATATTACTCATAAAAGATACAAGAAATTTAATTCTTCGAAAAAATACATCCGCAGTAATTCTGTCTGTATAAATCAAACTCTTTTGACAGTTCAATCGAAGTTTTATAACCGTTCTTTTTCTTAAAATCAGTCGGCAGATATTTTACACCGACTTCTTCGGAAATCTTCTCGCCTATTGAATTGATCACATCTGCATTTTTAAGAGGACTTAAGGTAAGTGTCGTCGCAAAGAAATCATATCCTAATGCTAAAGCTTCTTCTGCAGTCTTTCTAAGTCTTAAATCAAAGCAGATACTGCAGCGCTCGCCTCGCTCCGGACAGTTCTCATATCCTTTAGTCTTTTCTAAAAACAATTCAGGTTCGTAAGGTGCATCGATTATATCTATATGATTGTTTACATAACATTTATTTATGTTAACCTGTCTGCAATCATCAGGCAAAACCCTGTCTGGATTATCATTATAGATTCCGACCAGCCTTTTAATCTCGGCATACCTGTACTCATACTCATCGGCGAGCGTTATATTCGGATTATAATAATAAACCCCGAGACTTGCAACATCTCTAAGCGCCAGAAGGCAGTAACTGCTGCAAGGCGCACAGCAGGCCTGGATTAAAACCTTAGGGTTCTCAACCGACGATAAACGTTCATTCATTTGTTTAATAAAAAAATCTGCAGGAAGTCCGTTCATTTTATGAAAATACTAACTTAATTCTTTTATGAGCCGATATATATTATGCTGAGTGATTTTAATAGATTTACTTAAGCGCCTTTTATATTATCATATCCCTTTGGCGGCTTCAAATATTATTGAAAAAAAGGGCTCTTTTTAGTAAAATTAAATAATCAAATTTACGGAGAAAAAGACATGAATCAGTCACTTGAGAAAATGGAA
>JAFYHV010000127.1 GCA_017538995.1 Lachnospiraceae bacterium
ACTGCAAAACTTATTTCCATTTGGGCCAGTTTTTGCAATACTAATTTCCGTTCGGGAAGAGTATAATCTGAAGTAAGTCTTGCAAAAAGATTAAATGCGGAAGTAAGTTTTGCAAACTGGAAATACAAAGTGCATTCGACCCTCAAATACGGGCTTTTGTGCATTTTTACTATATTTGAACGAGTCTGTTATAAAAAAAACAAAGATTCGACAGACAAAATATATAAAAAAGGTAGATATTTTTTGGTAAATATATTACACTATGATAGTAGGCATGTAAAAATATATAACTGCCGTTACGGCATATTGTGAGTTTTGTATAGGGGTGGAGAGAAAGATATGGTATCGAACCAAATTTTACAACAGTCAATCGAAGGCATTAAGAGCATTTCCAGAGTGGATTTGTGCGTGACAGACGCTGAAGGAAAAACCATAGCAAGTACTATGAGTTCGTCTGTTAACTATCAGTCACAGGTAAGAGAGTTCGTAAAATCTTCCGCAGACAGCCAGGAGATTCAGGGCAGTCAGTTCTTTAAGATTTATGACGAACAGACTCTTGAATACATTGTGATCTGCGCATCTAACGGGGATAATTCCTACCTTGTGGGAAAGATGGCGGCATTCCAGATTCAGAGCCTTGCAGTTGCATACAAAGAGAGATTCGATAAAGATAACTTTATCAAGAACCTCCTTTTGGACAACCTCTTACTCGTGGATATTTATGGCTACGCAAAGAGACTTCATATTCCTCTTGATGCATCAAGAGTTGTTATTTTAATTGATAACACACGCAACAAAGACATGGATATTCTTTCAATCGTAAAAGAAGCCATGCTCGCAGAGAAGCGTGATTTTGTCAGTGCAGTGGATGAAAAGAACGTTGTTGTCATAAAAGAAATTCAGGGCGATAATGCGCAGAAAGAAATCGATGTTGCAATCGCCGGACTTCACAAGCTTCTTGCAAAAGAGAACGCGAAGAATATCCGTATTTCCTACGGTACCGTAGTTAACGAAATCAAGGATGTTTCCCGTTCGTACAAGGAAGCCAAGATGGCGCTTGACGTAGGCGGTATTTTCTTTGAAGACAGAAACGTTGTCGCATACGGCGAACTCGGTATCGGAAGACTGATTTATCAGTTGCCGATTCCTCTTTGCAAAATGTTCATCAAAGAGATTTTCGATAATGTCAATCCCGAGGAATTTGACGAAGAGACAATCACAACCATCAAGAAGTTTTTCGAGAACAGCCTGAATGTTTCCGAGACTTCAAGACAGTTGTTTATTCACAGAAATACTCTTGTTTACAGACTTGACAAAATCCAGAAAACCACAGGTCTTGACTTAAGAGTTTTCGAAGATGCGATTACATTCAGAATTGCCCTTATGGTAGTTAAATACATGAAGTACATGGAGTCGCTTGAATATTAATTTAGGAGTTTAAATTAAATGGCAGAGAAGAAGAGAAGAAGACGCGATTCGGCCATGGATGAAATCGCCGATTACGCCATCTATCTTGACGATGTAAGCAAAACATTTTCCGACGGTGTTCCCGCTCTTTCCAATATCAATCTGAAAGTTAAGCAGGGCGAATTCGTATTTATCGTCGGAGTTTCAGGTGCGGGTAAATCCACACTTATAAAGCTGCTTTTAAGAGAACTTAAAGCAGACAGCGGTACGATATTCGTTAACGGATTCAATCTTATGACAATCAAGCACGGAAGAATTCCGAAGTTCAGAAGAACGCTCGGAGTTGTTTTTCAGGACTTCAGACTCCTAAAAGACAGAAACGTGTATGAGAATGTCGCATTCGCACAGAGAATCGCCCAGAAATCCGAAAGAGAAATCAGAACCAATGTTCCGAGCATGCTTTCCCTCGTAGGACTTGCCGGAAAATATAAGGCTAAACCCAAGCAGCTTGCCGGCGGTGAGCAGCAGAGGGTTGCTATCGCAAGAGCTTTGGTTAACCAGCCCAAGCTTCTTCTTGCTGACGAGCCTACAGGTAACCTGGACCTCTACAATACACAGGAAATTATGCGTCTCCTTGAGACGATTAATGAAAACGGCACTACTGTTGTAGTAGTTACTCACAACGAAAAACTCGTTAATGAGATGAAGAAGAGAGTAGTTACAATCAGACAGGGTATGATTGTTTCCGATGCCGAGAACGGAGGTTATTTCGATGAAGATTAGAACTTTCTTTTATACCATCGAACAAGGCATCCTTGGCATATTCAAAAACAAATGGTTCGCATTTGTAACGGTAGCAACCATTTCAGCCTGTCTTTTCGTATTCGGTATCTTTTATGCTATAGCATTCAATGTCTGGAATATTGTTCAGAACGCAGAGCAGAATGTTTCCATTACGGTATTTTTCGATGAAGGAATTACCGATGAACGTATCGATGAAATCGGCGACATGATCGGACGTCGTTCCGAGGTTGCAAGATACGAACTCGTTACCGCCGAGGAAGCATGGGAGAAATTCTCGGTGCAGCTCGGTGAATACGCGGATGGCTTTACGGAGAACCCTCTTGAGAACTGTGCTAACTATCAGATTTATCTCGGAGATGTTTCCAAACAGAGTGAACTTGTAAATTATCTCGAAGGTGTTGACGGTGTCAGAAAGATCAACAAATCCGACTTTACCGCAGATACGCTTTCGGGTATCAATATGGTTTTAATTTATGTATTTATAGGAATTATTCTTATCCTCTTTGCGGTAAGTATATTCCTTATCAGCAATACGGTTACGATGGGTATTTCCGTTCGTAAGGAAGAAATTACAATCATGAAATATGTAGGCGCCACCGACTTCTTCGTGCGTGCTCCCTTCGTATTCGAAGGAATGATTTTGGGACTTATCGGCGCGGCAATTCCCATGGGACTTTTGTATTACCTTTATGAGATTGTCACCGATCTTATTACGGAAAAATTTGCTTTCCTTTCATTCCTGACATTTATGCCCGCATTTGAAATATTCACATATCTGATTCCTTTCTCGCTTGTACTTGGTGTGGGAATCGGTTTTGTCGGAAGTTTCTTTACGGTCCGCAAACATTTGAAAGTTTAATTTCGGAGTTTTTATGAGTCGAATTAAAGTTAACAAACTGGTAATCAAAATTATTATTCCGGTTTTGATAATGGGACTTTTATTTTCGACTCCGTTTTCCGCTACAGTTTCTGCCAATCCTACCGATTCATCCGATAAGACAACGACTGAAACAGGCGAAGATTCAAAGGATGACGAGGAAAAGGATAAAAAGAACGCCGAAAAGAGCGCTCTCGAACAGTCCATAAAAGAAAAAGAGGCTGCAATCAGTTCTGCAAGGAACGAAAAGAATGAGCTTGCGAAAGGCAAAACGAATGTCGAAAAAATAAAACAGTCTCTCGAAAACAGCAAAGCAGATCTTTCCCAGTATGTTTCCGAATTAGACGCCCAGGTTGTTGCCATAGAAGATAAAATCGCAGACTTAAAAGGTCAGATTGCCGTAAAAGAAAAACAGATCGAGGAAACAAAAAAAGATCTCGAGGAAGCAATCGCCATTAAAGACAACCAGTACGAGTGCATGAAAAAGAGAGTTAAGGCAATCTACGAGCAGGGCGACAGTTTCTATCTTGAACTTCTTTTAAATTCCAAAGGTCTTGGTGATTTCCTGAATCAGATGGATTATATCGAGGATCTCTCGAAATATGATGACAGAATGTTTAAGGAATATCAGGAAACCGTTGAATATGTAACTATCTGTGAAGAACAGCTTGAAGAGGAAGAAGCACTCTTACAGGCAACCAAGGAAGCCGCAGAAGACGAGCAGGCAGCGATAGAAGAACTTATCAGCCAGAAGGAGGCTGAGATTGCGTCTGTTGAGAATGCGATAGGCGACCAGGAAAGAGCCCTTAGAGAATTGGAGGCGGAAATTGCAGAGCAGAACGCAACGATTTCCGAACTCGAAAGAATAGTAGCACAGGAAAAGAAGGCTCTTGAAAATATGCGTGTTTACGACGGCGGTGCATTCTGCTGGCCGTGTCCCGCATATAAATATGTTTCTTCGGATTTCGGTAACAGAATTCATCCTACGCTTAAGATTAATCTGTTCCATAACGGCGTCGATCTTGCGGCACCAGCAGGTTCGAACATTCTGGCAGCGTATGACGGAGAAGTTGTTTCCGCATCATACACCGGCGCTATGGGTAACTACGTTATGATTGATCACGGCGGCGGACTGTATACGGTTTATATGCATGCTTCCAAGCTCAACGTATCGGAAGGTCAGGAAGTTAAGAGAGGAGACGTTATCGCTTTCGTAGGTTCTACGGGCAGAAGTACAGGTAACCATCTCCATTTCAGCGTAAGATTAAACGGCGAATACGTATCGCCTTGGAATTATATAGTTAAACCTTAATATCATTGAATCATTGAAAGAAAAACCTTTATCATTGGAGGCCGGTTGTGGACAACACAAATTTAAACGCTCAGGAAAAGCCTAAAAAGAAAGGCAGAGTCTGGGCAGTAATCAGAACAATTCTTGTGTTTTTCTTAGGACTAATTATCGGTTCGGGATCGATTATTTTGATGGTTTTATTAATCGTCGGACTGACAATCGGATTAAACAAAGAGAAGTACGAAAAACTTACCGCACAGAGCAGTTTTATAAATTCGGATACTTTAAGCAAAATAGACCAGCTCGAAAAATATATCAAAGCATATTATTACGAGGATGTTGATGACGAAGACCTTGAAAACGGTCTTTATTACGGTATCATGAACGGCGTGGGCGATCCTTACACCGTTTACTATTCTCCCGAAGAATACAAAGATATGACCGCCAGCTGGAACGGCAATTATGAAGGTGTCGGCGCATACTTAAGAATGGATACCGAAGTCGGATATGCTACAATTGAGAGCTTTATCGAAGGCGGTTCCGCAAAGGAAAGCGGAGAATTAAATGTCGGCGATTACATCGTGGCTGTTGACGGCATGGAAATGTATGGTAAGACTTTAAACGAAGTTGTATCATACATCAGAGGCGAGGAAGGTACTTTCGTTACATTAACCGTTGAAGGTCCCGACGGCAAGAAAGACGTTACTCTTGAAAGAAGAAAAATTGATACTCCTACCGTTGAGTACAGCGAAAAGGAAAACGGTATCTGGTACATAAAGATTACCGAGTTTGATGCGATTACAACAAGCCAGTTTGAAGAAGCAATCAATGCTGCAAGAAGCGCAAACATGAGCGGACTCATCATCGACTTAAGAGGCAACCCCGGCGGAAACCTCGACGTAGTAGTTGATATCTGTCGTGAACTGCTTCCTCAGGGCCTGATTGTTTACACAGAAGACAAGTACGGCAACCGCAATGAATTTTCATGCGACGGCAAGAAAAAAATTGACGTTCCCATGGTAGTTTTAATTGACGGCGGTTCTGCTTCGGCTTCCGAAATCATGGCAGGTGCCATCAAGGATTACGGTATCGGTACACTTATCGGAACCACTACATACGGCAAAGGTATTGTTCAGAGCATTCTACCTTTGGGCGACGGTTCGGCCATCAAGATTACAACGAGCAAATACTATACGCCCAACGGCAACAATATTCATAAAATCGGTATTGAACCCGACGAAGAAGTTAAATTTGATTCAGAAAAATATCTTGAGGATCAAACCGACAATCAGTTGGATTACGCATTGGACTACCTGAAGGATAAAATTAACTAAAAATGAGTGTTTTTCAAGTGATTTACACGGTCATGATAAGACCGTTGCAGATTTTTTTCGAATACGTTTTTACTGTAGCACAAAAAGGGCTTAACAATCCCGGTCTTTCAATCATTGCGTTAAGCCTTTCAATGAACCTTTTGGTTCTTCCTTTATACAACAGAGCGGATGCGGTTCAGGAAGAAGAAAGGAATATCGAAAACAAGTTAAGAAAAGGTGTTGCACACATCAGAAAGACTTTCAAAGGCGACGAAAGAATGATGATGCTGCAAACATATTACAGACAGAACGGATACAAGCCTACAGATGTATTCAAAAGTTCTGTCTCTCTTCTTTTGGAGATACCTTTTTTCATCGCCGCATATCAGTTCTTATCCCATCTTGATGCAATTCAGAATGTATCATTCGGTCCGATAGCTAATCTCGGCGCTCCCGATGCCCTGATTACTCTCGGTGCTTTTTCAATTAATCTTTTACCCATAGTGATGACATCACTGAACCTTATATCCTGTATCGTGTTTACGAAAGGATATCCTTTAAAGAACAAAATCCAGCTTTATGCTATGGCGATTTTCTTCTTTTTCTTTTTATACAAATCCCCCGCGGGACTCGTTTTCTACTGGACTTTAAACAATCTTTTCTCACTGGTTAAAACGATATATTACAAATCACAGACCGCAAAGAAGGTTTTGAATATTGCATTTTCTGCAGTGGGCGTGATTCTTTTAGGATCTCTTCCTTTCGTCATGAAGAAGACCGGCAGCAAATCGTTTTTACTTATCCTTGTGCTGCTTGCGTTTATTTGCTTTGTGCCTCTGGTAATTTCGATTGTTTCAAAGAAGAATCTTTTAAAGAAAAAAGACATAAAAGAAACCGACGGAAAGCTTTTTTTACTCGGCGGAATTTACATGACC
>JAFYHV010000020.1 GCA_017538995.1 Lachnospiraceae bacterium
TGATCACAAAGTTTCAGTTTCCAACGCTGTTTTAAAAGATGCAGAAGAAACGAATATTGAAGAACATGCAGGTTACGTATATGAGGGTGACTATACTATAGAGGTTTCTCTCGAAGGCGGTTCGGGAAAAGCTACAATCACTTCTCCCGCACAGATTAAAACAGCTGATGACGGCAGTCAGGTTGTGCTTGTTGAATGGAGCTCGCCTAACTACGATTATATGCTCGTTGGGGATGAAAAATATCTTCCCGTAAATCCCGAGGGTGAAAACTCAATTTTCGAAATTCCCGTTGCGAATTTTGATGAGCCCTTAGAGGTTATTGCGGACACTGTTGCGATGAGCAAACCGCACGAAATAGAGTATACTCTTATCTTTCATTCTGATACAATGAAAGAGGTTGAATAAGAGGCGAAAAATGCTTAATAAATTTAGCATAATTTTTTTATCAGGAATTCTAATGACAGGACTGGCGCTCTTTGCAGGGTGCGACAGTCCTTCTTCGGATTTTTCGGACTTTGTGCCGATTGAAAACATCGGTTCAGAAGTAGTTGAAGAAGCGTCGGAAAAAGACTTTTACGGTCTTAAATATTCGCATTCTTTAGAGACCGAATATGCAAAAGTTTTTACGGTTGATTATTACGAAGACGGATATGTATTACTCACCGTCCTAGAAGACGATTCAAAGTATTTAATCGTTCCCGAAGGCAAAGAAATTGAGGTCGGAGATGATGTAACAATCATAAAAAGACCGATTGAAAATATTTACCTTGTTTCATCGTCCTCAATGGATATGTTCGTCGGAATCAATGCGCTTGATAATATAAAATTTTCGGGCAAAGAGGCTGACGACTGGTACATAAAAGAAGCAGCGGATGCAATGAACGAAGGCAAAATCGTTTATGCAGGAAAATACAGCAAGCCCGATTACGAACTGATTGTATCAGGCGGATGCGACCTCGTGATTGAAAATACGATGATTTATCATTCGCCCGATGTACTCGATCAGCTAAAAGTATTCAATATCCCTTACATCATCGATTATTCAAGCTACGAAGAGCATCCTTTGGGAAGAGTCGAGTGGATTAAGTTTTATGGTGCTCTCCTTGGAAAAGAGGATGAAGCAAAGGCTATTTTCGATGAGGAAAAAAAGATAGTCGATGAGATAAAAGAAGGCGAGAATACAGGCAAGACAGTAGCATTCTTTTACATTACTTCGAACAACTTGGTACAGATAAAAAAATCTTCCGACTATATTCCGAAAATGATTGAAATAGCCGGCGGTGAATATATATACGATTATCTTGATGATGAGTCTAGCGCTAAGACTACCGTCAACATGCAGATAGAAGAGTTTTACAGAACTGCGAAGGATGCGGACATCATTATCTACAATTCCTCGATAGACCAGAGTGTGGATACGCTCGAGGATTTGTATGCAAAATGTGATTTGATTAAGGATTTTAAGGCCGCAAAGGAAGGCAATGTCTGGTGCACAACGCATGATATGTATCAGCATTCGCTTTCAACGGCATATATGACAGAGGATTTAAACAAAGTTTTTAACGAAAAATATGACGGTTTGAATTATCTTTACAGACTGGAGTAAATTCAGGTAACTTATGGGCAAAAAGAGAACACTCAGGTACATAATTGCTTT
Organism: Lachnospiraceae bacterium; assembly: GCA_017538995.1. GTDB lineage: Bacteria > Bacillota > Clostridia > Lachnospirales > Lachnospiraceae > UBA3766. Next base: position 1,659 of record JAFYHV010000020.1, read on the forward strand.
TGCGGTGCTTGTTTTGGGCATCTGTGTTTTCTTTGTGCTTAATGTGTGTATAGGCAGCGTAAAAATCTCTTTAAAAGATGTTCTGGCAGCTGTCAGCGGACGCACAATTGATGAAACAATTAATACAATTATCTGGAACATAAGACTGCCTCGTACCGTTGCGGTATTTATTTTAGGAGGCGCTTTAGCACTTTCCGGATATCTTTTACAGACATTTTTCCACAATCCCATTGCAGGTCCGTTTGTGCTCGGTATTTCATCGGGCGCTAAAATGTGCGTGGCTCTTGCAATGGTATTTCTTTTATCAAGATCCCTTAAAGCAAGCAGCCTAACACTTATTATGGCAGCATTTGTCGGCGCAATGCTCTGCATGGGATTTGTTCTTTTAATGACCAGAAGAATCGATTCGATGGCGAGACTCATTGTCTGCGGTGTAATGATCGGATATATCTGTTCCGCAATCACGGAGCTTGTCGTAACATTCGCATCGGATGCAGATATAGTTAACCTTCACAACTGGTCGCGCGGATCGTTTTCAGGCATGACATGGGATAACGTAAAAGTTATGGCGGTAGTAATTGCCGTATCTTTTATCCTTGTATTTCTTTTATCAAAACCCCTTGATGCATACAATCTGGGTGAGTCATTTGCAAAAGGCATGGGCGTAAATGTAAAGGTTTTAAGAGTATTTATCGTACTTTTATCAAGCCTTCTTTCCGCATGCATCGTAGCCTTTGCGGGACCTATTTCCTTCGTCGGAATAGCAGCGCCACACCTTATTAAAAAGTTGTTTAATTCAAGCAAACCGCTTCTTTTAATACCCGCGAGTTTCCTTGGCGGAAGTCTGTTCTGCTTATTCTGCGATCTATTGGCAAGAAACTTATTTGCACCGACAGAACTTAATATAAGCACCGTAACAGCGGTATTCGGAGCGCCGATTGTTATCATCATTCTTCTTAACAGGAAAGAAAGGGGGCAGTCATGACAGATATTATTAAGACTGAAAAACTGACTATCGGTTATAACGGAAAGCCCCTCATAAAAGATATAAACATCGCAATTAAGAAGGGCGAAATCATTACAATTATCGGACCGAACGGTGCCGGAAAATCCACACTTTTAAAGAACCTTGCAAGACAGCTTGATCCGATTGAAGGATGCGTATATCTGGAAGATTTTAAGTTGTCTGAAATGTCCGGAAGTGAACTTTCAAAGAAGGTTGCGATTCTTTTTACAGATCGTATAAAAGGCGAAATGATGAACTGTTACGACGTAGTTGCAACAGGAAGATATCCGTACACCGGCTATTTCGGAGTGCTTTCATCTAAGGATAAAGAGATAATTGAAAACACAATGAAGCTCGTAAAAGTCGAAGGACTTCGCGAGAAAGATTTTAAGAAAATAAGTGACGGTCAGAGACAGCGAATTATGCTTGCAAGAGCACTCTGCCAGGAGCCTGAAATCGTGCTTCTCGATGAGCCCACATCATTCCTTGATATAAGACATAAGCTCGAGTTCTTAAGTATCTTGGAGAAGATGAAAGAAGATAAGAAACTTACAGTAATTATGTCGGTTCACGAGCTTGATATCGCACAGAAAATATCGGACAGAATTCTTTGCTTAAAGGGTGATACGGTTGATAAATTCGGAACACCCGAAGAGGTATTTACCGAAGAGTATATCCGAGAGTTATTTGATGTTGCGGAAGATATAAACAAGTACGCAGAAGAGAAGAATATAAAGCTTTTCTAGTTAACTAGACTGAAAGAATAATATGGCAAAAGTAATCATGGTGCAGGGTACCATGTCAGGGGTCGGAAAAAGCTTCCTCGTGGCAGGTCTTTGCAGAATCTTTAAACAGGACGGATATCGCGTGGCTCCCTTTAAGTCACAGAATATGGCGCTTAATTCGTACATCACGGATGAAGGGCTTGAGATGGGTCGCGCTCAGGTTATGCAGGCAGAGGCAGCAGGCATTAAGCCCAAAGTTTGCATGAACCCAATCCTTTTAAAGCCCACGGATTCAATCGGTTCGCAGGTAATCGTAAACGGCGAAGTCTTGGGACAGATGAGTGCGAGAGAATATTTTGCCTATAAGAAACAGCTTGTTCCCTGCATAAAAGAAGCATTCAAAGAACTTGAAAAAATAGCAGACATTATCGTAATCGAAGGCGCGGGAAGTCCTGCGGAAATAAACTTAAAAGAAAACGATATCGTAAATATGGGAATGGCAGAGATAGTTGATGCGCCTGTTCTTTTGGTCGGTGATATCGACAGAGGCGGTGTCTTTGCACAGCTACTCGGAACGATAATGTTACTTGAAGACAAAGAAAAAGACCGCATAAAAGGTCTTATCATTAATAAGTTTCGAGGTGATAAAACCATACTTGATCCTGGTATCGATATGCTCGAAGAAAAGGGTAAAATTCCCGTTGCAGGTGTGCTTCCCTACATGAATGTAAGGCTTGAGGATGAAGACAGTTTATCGGACAGATTTGACAACAAAAAGCACGGTGTGATTGATATTGCAATCGTTCGTTTTCCACGTATTTCGAATTTTACGGACTTTAATGTGTTTGAGCAGAATTCTTCGGTTTCACTTAGATATGTCACTACTCCCGAAGAACTTGAAAGCGCGGATATGATAATTCTTCCCGGCAGCAAAAATACCATCGGCGATCTTAAATGGATGCGCCAGAACGGTATTGAAGCCATGGTTAAAAAATGTTCCGATAAAGTACCTGTATTTGGTATCTGCGGCGGTTTCCAGATGCTTGGAAAATCAATTGACGATCCCGACAAGATTGAAGAAGGCGGTAGCATAAGCGGTCTCGGACTTCTTGACATTGAAACTGTATTAAAGAGTGAAAAAACCAGAACGCAGAAGACCGGTCGCTTAAATGAAATCGGCGGCATTTTATCAGGTCTTTCAGGGCTTGAATTTGAGGGCTATGAGATACATGTGGGTGAGACAAGCGGTAATGCTTCAGACATTATCTGCAACGGAAATATCTACGGAACATACATTCACGGTATTTTTGACAAAAAGGAAATAGCGGAGACTGTTATAAAAACTCTGGCTGATAAAAAGGGTGTCGAAATCAGTGACGATAAGCTCATGGATTATGCTTCTTTTAAGGAAAAAGAGTACGACCGCATGGCGGATATTTTAAGAGAACATCTCGACATGGAGAAGATTTATGGAATGCTTAACGAAGCAAGACTTAACTGAATATAAGATTGCTGCTATCGATGAAAGCATTCGCGCAAAAGTAAAGGCACACTGGGACGATGTCGCCAAACCTTTGGACGGAATGGGAGATTTTGAAGACTTAATCTGTAAGATCGGAGCCATACAGAAAAGAGAAGATGTTAAGCTTGATAAAAAGGCACTGCTTGTTATGTGTTCCGACAACGGCATCGTAAAAGAAGGTGTGAGCCAGAGCGATTCATCGGTTACTTTGTCGGTTGCAAAGAACATGCTTAAAGGCAAATCTTCGGTCGCCGTAATGGCAGAAAAAAACGGAATTGACATGTTTGTCTACGACGTCGGAATTGATACAGACGAAGAGCCTGAAGGTATCATTAACAGGAAGATTAGAAAAGGCACAAATGACTTTTATTTAGAGCCTGCAATGAGCGAGGAAGAAACGCTTAAAGCGATTAATCTCGGTATAAATCTTGTCAAAGAATATCGTGATAAAAACTACGACATTATCCTCACAGGAGAGATGGGCATAGGTAATACAACGACCAGCGCAGCAGTTTGTTCAGCGATATTCGAAGGCGATGAAACAGACAAACTCACAGGCCGAGGCGCAGGACTTGATGATGAAAAATTCTTAAACAAGAAGCGAATCATCAGAGAATCGATTGAGAAATATTCACTTAAAACCGCAGATGCTTTTACGATTCTATCAACCGTCGGAGGCTTTGATATTGCTGCTTTGACAGGAGTTTGCTTAGGTGGTGCGATTTACGGAGTTCCTGTGGTTCTGGACGGTGTAATTACAATGACTGCAGGACTTGTGGCAGAGAAGATTTGTCCGGGCGTTAAGGATTATTTGATTCTTTCGCATAAGGGCAAGGAACCCGCATCGGAAATGATTTCCGACGCACTTGGATTAAAGCCCGTAATCGATGGGGATATGGCTTTGGGCGAAGGTACGGGTGCAGTGATGATGTTATCTCTTTTAGGAGATGCACTCTGTGTATATAACAATGCGGCGAGTTTTTCGGAAATCGCGGTAGAGAATTACATACGTTTATCAAAATAGTATTGGTGGGAAAATGCTTATATTAGTTTACGGCGGCAGCGCGTGCGGAAAATCGCAGTATGCGGAAGACACGATTTGTCGTTTGAGTGAGGGGAAAAGTAAATACTATATCGCCACAATGCAGGTAGGCGATGATGAAGAAAACATCGAGAGAGTAGAAAAGCACAGAGAGATGAGAAAAGAAAAAGGCTTTACGACTATAGAGCGCCAGGTCGACGTTAAGAAGGCTCTTGATGAAATGAGCGATTCTAAAAATGCACTGCTTGAATGCGTTTCAAATTTAGTTGCGAACGAAATGTTTTTCGGCGGAGAAATCATCGGCAGGGAAGATACCGTAAAGAAAGTTAAGGACGGTTTATCAAAGCTTGCAGAAGGCACAGAAAATCTTGTAATTGTTACAAACAATGTTTTCGAATCGGACTCGGATTATGATGAAATTACGCTTTCCTATATGGATGCGTTAGGAGAGATAAATGACTTTCTTACAACGCTTGCGGATGAAGTATACGAAGTGGTTGCAGGAATACCTTTAAGGATAAAATAATGCGGCTTATCAAATCATTTTTAATTGCATTATCGATGTACTCAAAAATCCCCGTACCGAGGACTGAGTGGAAGGAAGAAGACATGAAATATGTGTTCATCTTTTTCCCTTTGGTCGGAGTCGTTATCGGAGGTTTGATTTTTGGATGGTACGCACTTTGCAGATACCTTGAAAACGTACCGGAAATCTGCAAGGTTTTAGTCGTTGCGGCGATACCTGTTATCGTTACGGGCGGCATACATGTGGACGGTTTTATGGATACAATGGATGCGTTTCATTCGTATCGTGAAAGAGAGAAAAAAATTGAGATCTTAAAAGATCCGCACATCGGTGCATTTTCGGTTATTATGCTTGCACTGTACGGACTTATTTTCTTAGGAGCTGTTTCCTTTGTAAACGGATTTGAAAGTGTTGTTACGCTTTGCATAGTGTTTGTTTTATCAAGATGTGTGAGCGGATTCTGCGCTATTTCTTTTAGGAGCGCTAAGGAAGGAACGCTTAATCTATTTGCAAAGAATTCATCGAAAATTGCAGTACAGATTATTACGCTTTTGGAAGCTGTGATTTGCATTGTCGGAATGTTTTTTGTTAATCCGATATTTGCTCTCGGAATTCTGGTTACGACAGTTCTGACGGTCATTTATTACTACTTTAAAACCAGAAAAGAATTTGGCGGAATTACGGGTGATACCGCGGGATATCTTTTGCTTATCACAGAGAGAAATGCACTCGTTGTTCTGGCGGTAATGATAGTTATTTTGGGGAGAATGAATTTTTATTTAAGGTGAAACTATGAAACTTATTATTGGCGGTTACGCACAGGGGAAACTTAATTACGCGGTTACAAAATATAACGTGGCTGAAGACCATGTTTTTGAGAGTGTTCTTCCGACAAGTGAAGAGCTTGAAAAACTGACCGGCACAATCGTTGTCACAAGCCTTCATAAATGGATCAGAAAGCGCATAAAAGAAGGTGGCAGACCTGAGGAAGAAATTTCTTCGTTCGTTAAGAAAAATCCGGACTGCATCATTATCTGCGACGAAATCGGCAACGGTATCGTTCCGATGGATCCGTTTGAAAGAGTTTACAGGGAGAGAACCGGACGTATACAGGTTAAGCTTGCTGCTGATGCGGAAGAAGTGGAGAGAGTCGTATGCGGAATAGCGCAGAAGATAAAATAAGAATTGTTATAATTCGTCATGGCATGACCGCGACCAACATCGATAAAAGATACTGCGGAAAAAGAAGTGATGAAGACTTGTGTGATGAGGGTATTGCGGCTGTTAAAGGAATGATTGAAAAGGGCGTTTACCCCAAAGCTTCCATACTTTTTGTAAGTCCAAAGAAAAGGGCAAAAAGCACAGCAAAGCTTATTTATCCTGAATTGGAACAGATTGTGATAGATGAATTTGATGAGATAGATTTCGGTGATTTTGAAGGTAAGAATCACGCAGAATTGGACGGAAATCCCGAGTATCAGAAATGGATTGATTCGAACGGAGAAACTGCATTTCCGAATGGTGAAGGCAAGGATGATCTTTGCAAAAGAGTAACCGAAGGTTTTCTTAAAGTGCTGGATTTTTTCTCAAAAGAAATATCTGATAACGAGAATTTAACGGACAGATTAGAAGAAGACGCAGATATTGCGATAGTTGCACATGGTGGAACAATCATGGCACTACTTAGTACTTTTGCCGGAATGAATTATTTTAACTGCCTTGTATCAAACGCAAAAGGTTATATAGTCGAAATGGTTTCAGGTTACCCTGATTCAATGAAGATAGCCGGGATAATAGAGTAGTTTTAAATGGGTTTAATGATTAAGACGATAATTGAATTACATGCTATTGCTCTGGCTGCAGGTTTCTTTCTCGATTTGATAATAGGAGACCCGCACTGGCTTTATCATCCGGTACGATTAATCGGACTGCTAATCAGTTTATGCGAGAAGATTTTTTTAGGGAAATCGGATAAGGCTGAAAGCGATTCAAAGGGCGGTAAAAAAATATTCTTCGGAGTTTTAACCGTAATCATAGTTCTTTTTGCAACTTTGATAATAACAGGCGCAATAGTATTCTGGTCATATTACTTTAACAGATATTTAGGCCTTGCAATCGAAGCGATTCTTACTTACTTCATACTTGCTACAAAGAGCCTCAGGTATGAGAGCATGAAAGTGTATAAAGCGTTAAACACGGGAACACTTGATGATGCGAGAAAAGCCGTATCTATGATAGTCGGTAGAGATACCGAAAGCTTAAGTGAAGAAGGTGTGGTTAAGGCTGCGGTTGAAACCGTAGCGGAAAATACTTCGGACGGTGTAATTGCACCTATGATTTTTACTGCAATCGGAGGTCCTGTTTTAGGCTTTTTATACAAGGCTGTAAATACAATGGATTCGATGATCGGATACAAGAACGATAAGTATCTTTACTTCGGAAGAGCGGCCGCAAAGCTCGATGATTTTGTTAATTTCATACCTGCCAGAATAAGCGCTTATTTTATGATTCTGGCTGCATTTTTAGGCGGTAAGGATTTTAACGGAAAGAGAGCGAAAGAAATCTTTAAACGCGACAGATTTAATCATGCAAGCCCGAACTCGGCGCAGACCGAATCTGTATGTGCGGGTGCACTAGGAGTTAGACTAGCGGGTAATGCTTCATACTTCGGTAAAATCGTTGAAAAACCTTTCATCGGTGATGCAGTAAGAAGCATTGAAAGAGAAGATATAAAAAGAGCCTGCAGACTGATGTATATTACCTCGTTTTTATGCATGATAATTTGTATGCTGATACTGTTTGCAGTATGGGAAATCTGCTTTTTTACAATCACATTTTAAGAGGAATTTATTTTGAACGAAACAATCCACGGCGGAGACGTTTACAGAAATAAAGTGAATATAGATTTTTCGGTCAGCATCAATCCCTGCGGTGTTCCTGCGAAGGTTAAGAGTGCATTAAATGATGCGCTTGATTCGCTTGAAAAATATCCCGACATCCACTGCGAGAAGTTAACAAAAGCGGTTGCAAGAATGCTTAACGTAGAAGAAGAAAATTTTGTGTTCGGAAACGGTTCTTCGGAACTTTTTATGGCAGTTGCGAATACGTATAAGCCTAAGAAAGTTCTGATTGCCGAGCCTTCTTTTTACGGTTATGAATATGCTTTTGAAGAGAAATCGGGAAACGTAATTTATTATTATCTTAAGGAAGAGGATAACTATAGATTAACTAAAGATTTTTTAAATGCGCTGACGGATGATTTGGATTTTATCATTCTTGCAAATCCAAATAATCCGACCGGCGCCCTGATTGATGATGATTTGCTAATCGAAATAGTTAAGACTGCAAAGGATAAAAACATCAGAGTAATTCTTGACGAATGCTTTATCGAATTTACGGAAGGATACCACTCGCTGGTAAGTAAAGTTGATGAATATCCGAACCTTTGCATCATCAGATCTTTTACGAAGATTTTTGCAATTCCCGGAGTAAGACTCGGATACTTTGTCTGCTCTGATTTAAGCTTTAACGAAGCGGTAAAAAAGCATTTGCCCGAGTGGAATATTTCCGCATTCGCACAGGCAGCTGGTTGCGCCTGCACAGAGTGTGAGGATTACGTTGAAGCATCGAAAACAGTAATCAGAAATGAGAGAGGGTATCTTTTATCAGAGTTTAAAAGACTGGGCATTAAGGCATATGATTCGGATTGTAATTTTATCCTCATAAAAGATGCAGAAAAGCTTGACGAGGACTTATTAAAAGAACAGATTCTTTTACGAAACTGCTCCAATTTTAAGGGCCTGGATGATGGATATTACAGGATTGCGGTTCGTACGCATGAAGAAAATTGTAAACTAATAGAATTGCTTGAAAAATAGGAGTTTGATTTGGAACTGATTGATAAAATCGAAAGACTCATTCCTTCGGATATCGAGAAAAGAAGCTTTGAGATTATAGGCGAAGAATTAAATAAAATGGGTATCATTTTACCCGCAGAAAACGAGAGCGTGATCAAGCGTGCGATTCACACAAGCGCTGATTTTGATTATGCGCATACTCTTAAGTTTTCAAAAGACGCGGTAAAAATTGCCTGTGATTTGATTGCAAACGGAGCCGATATTGTGACGGACACCAATATGGGTTTGACCGGCATCAGCAA
>JAFYHV010000128.1 GCA_017538995.1 Lachnospiraceae bacterium
CGCATGCGCCGGAGTTTTTGTTCCTCTTGTGGGCGGAACACTTCTTTATTTATGCTTTTACGGATTTGATAAAATCGGAAGCGAACAGTTCTTCAAAGCTCTGTTTATGGGAACGATTATGACCGCAACAAGTGTTTCGATTACGGTCGAGTCGCTTCGCGAAATGGGATATCTGAAAGGAAAGATCGGAACGACGATTCTTAATGCGGCCATTATCGATGACGTAATCGGTATGATAGTTTTAACCGTAGTTATCGGATTTTACGATTCCGCGGCTAAGCCCATCACAGTCGTTTGCAACACGGTTCTTTTCACATGTATTTCGATTGTCGGCGGATTTTTTGCATACAGAATTTTCAAGAAAGTCGACCAGAGATACCCGCATTCGCGCCGAATTACGATAGCCGGACTGGCCTTCTGCCTTATCATGGCATACTGTGCGGAGAAATACTTCGGAATAGCAGATATCACGGGTGCATACCTCGCAGGTATCATCCTTTGCAATATCCACGATTCGGAATTCATTGCAAGAAGAATGGATATTAACTCATACGTTTTATTCGGACCGATTTTCTTTGCAAGTATCGGACTTAAAACAAACATTAAAAATATAGACGGCGAAATACTTTTATTCTCGCTCTGCTTCGTAGCGGTAGCACTTCTGACAAAGATTATCGGCTGCGGTCTCTTTGCAAAACTTTGCAAAACACCGATGAAACACGCTTTAAAGATTGGTGTCGGAATGATGACAAGAGGCGAGGTTGCGCTGATTGTATCGCAAAAAGGTATGAATGTCGGACTTTTGGACCCCGTGTATTTCACGGCGGTTATCCTTTTGATAATAACATCGTCCGTGTTGACGCCGATTCTGTTAAAAGTGCTTTATTCGAAGTGGCCCGAAATCGAACAGTTGTGACGTTTCGGTTGAAAAAAAGTCTTATGGATATTAAAATGACCTTATTACGCTAAGGTCATTTTTTTATAGAAGAAAGAATATTTAATGAAGAAATTCTGGACACTAAGATATACGCTCATAAATGTTTTGTATTTTGTCGCATTCTGCACTATTCACGCATATGCGGCCGTTTTCCTTTTGGACAAAGGATTTACAAACACGCAGGTCGGCATCGCGTTAGCCATTTCAAATATCCTGTCGGTAATAGGCCAGCCCTTTGTGGCAGGGATAATCGACCGCGGAAAGTTTCTTACAAACCGTCTGACGGTAATGTTCTCATCACTTTTCTTACTGCTCGGTTCGCTTACTTTGATTTTTGTAAATACAGAAAAAGTGCCTATTTTCGCCATCTTCGTACTTATGTACACAATCCAATTCGTATATATGCCGATGATGATTGCGATGAATTTCGAATATGCCAAGGCAGGCTGTAACATAAACTTCGGACTCGCCAGAGGCTTAGGCTCCGCGGGCTTTGCGGTAACGAGCTTTTTCTTAGGAAAAGCGGTTGAAAACTACGGAACAAATGTGATTTTATATGTGACCATTGCTGCGATGACGGTTATGGTTATACATGTATTTTTCTTTAAGAAGCCTAAGACCGAAGAGACCGAAGAGGCACCCGAGATCATAAAAGACACACAAGGAAGTGGGTTCTTTGCTTTTGTGAAAAAGTATCCGTTCTTTATCGTATTTTTAATCGGAACCGCGTGCTGTTTCTTTGCCCACAATATGATTAATGATTTTATGATCCAGATTATAAGAAGCTTGGGCGGAAACGAAACGCAGCTCGGATATGCCACATTTTTACAGGCAATTCTCGAACTTCCGGTGATGGCACTCATCGGATATGTGCTTAAGAAAATCAGCGAAAGACATATGCTTGTTTTCTCCGCAGTGTCATTCTTTGTAAAAACCGCAATTCTGATTTTTGCGACATCGATGATCGGAATGTACGTAAGCCAGTCGTTCCAGATGTTTGCATATGCGGTGTTTATTCCCGTGGCAGCGTATTTTGCGGATAATGTTATGGCGGAAAACGACAAGGTTAAAGGTCAGGCTTTTATAAATTCCGCAATTACATTAGGCGGTGTTTTCAGCAACTTAATCTGCGGAAAACTGCTTGATGCATTCGGAGTAAAGACCATGATTTTAGTCGGCGTTGCTGTGTGTCTCGTCGGCGTCGGAATAGTTGTGATAGCAATTTATCCGATGATGAAAAAAGTACCTAAGAAAGCGTAAGGAAAAAATGGAAATCTGGGATGTATACGATATAGACAGACAATTGACCGGTAAAAGAATGGACCGCGGCGCGGAGTTTGAAGACGATGCGTACACCTGCGTAATGCATATCTGCATCTTTAATTCAAAGGGAGAAATGCTCATTCAGCAGAGACAGTCTTTTAAGAGAACATGGCCCAATCTCTGGGATCTTTCCATCGGCGGACATACGGAAGCCGGAGAGACTTCGAGAGTGAGTGCTGAAAGAGAACTGTTCGAAGAGCTCGGATTAAAGAGAGATTTATCGGATGTGCGGGCTCATTTTACGATTAATTTTGTTCACGGTTTTGATGATTATTATTTCCTCGAAGAGGATCTGGATTTAGAGAGTCTGAAACTCCAGGAAGAAGAGGTTCAGGCCGTAAAATGGGCCTCGAGAGACGAAATAAAAAGAATGATAAAAGACGGAGAGTTTATAAACTATTATCCGAGTCTGATAGATTTTATTTTTGATTCAAGAGAAAACTATGGTGCTCATGTAAACGAATCGGGCAAGTATTTAAGATGAGTAAGAAAATAGCAATAATCGGAGGCGGCGTGGCAGGACTTTCTGCGGGAATTTACGGTCAGCGCCTCGGATACGATACAACCATATATGAGAAAAATTCGGTTTTAGGCGGAAGCTTAAGCGGATGGTATCGAAACGGATACGCGATAGACAACTGTCTTCACTGGCTGACCGGTACGGCAGAGGATACTCCGACCAACCTTATGTGGAAGGAACTGGGCGTAATCAACGAGGAAACCAGAATCGTTGAAAGACCATATCTTATTTCTTCCGAGACAAATGGTGTAAGGGTTACTTTGTGGAGAGACGCCGAAAAGACCAGACGTGAAATGCTTGAAATTTCGCCCGAAGACGAGAAAGAGATTAATCTATTCATAGACTGCGTAAATGTTGCGCGCGATGTTATATCCAATCTTTCGAATATCACTAAACTGGCCAAGACGGTGAACGAAGCGGAAACCGTGCTCTCGCATTTTGAATTTGCGCGCCGCGCCGTGCTTTACATGGGAATAAACATTGAGCAGTGGGCCGAGAGATTTAAAAGCGAAGCAATAAGAAATCTTCTTTTGGACTTTTCCGCGAAGGAATACGAATCCTACTGGCTGATTGTCGTATACAGTTTTTTTACGAGCGGAAATGCGGACATTGTCGACGGCGGTTCGATTAAAATAGCGGACAATCTCATAAAAACATATCTGGAGGCCGGCGGTAAAATTGAGCCGAACATGGCTGCAAAGCAGATTGTTTTAAAGAAAAAGAAACTGCCTAAGATTGAAAAGAAAGCCAAGATAAAAACCAAGACGGCTGAAAAGATCATTTTCGAAAACGGCGAAGAAGTTACGGCGGATTATATTATCTGCGCCTGCGACTTAAAATACACTTTCTCGAAACTGATCAGAAAGAAAGGCCACAAGCCGAGAGTATTCAAATACATCAGAGGTCACAGAGAAGAGTTTCCGATGTATTCGGCTTTCCACGTTGCTTTTTCGGTGGACGGTCTCTTTTATGAGGTTGGAGATTCCCTGGGATTTGAGTGCAATCCGATTGAAGTCGGTATGCAGAAAATCGACAGAATTTATCTTAAAAACTACCGCGAATACGGAGATTATATCGCGCCCGAGGGAAAGACTGTCGTTCAGGTGATGGTCATTCAGTATGTGAAGGATTTCAAATTCTGGAAGAAGCTCTATAAGTCCGACGTGAAGAGATATTATCAGGCCAAGAACAATATTGCGAAGGCAATTATGGCGGAGATAGTGAAAAAGTATCCTCAGTACGAGGGTAAAATGGAAATTCTCGACACATGGACTCCGTACACTTATGCGTCCAGAAACAATGACACGAACGGTTCGTACATGCGCTTTATTACAACCGCTGTCAGCCGAAAAGCAAATATTTCGGCAGAGGTCAGAGGCGTGGAGAACGTATTCTTGGCAGGTCACTGGTTAAGATACCCCGGCGGACTTCCGATGGCGGC
>JAFYHV010000129.1 GCA_017538995.1 Lachnospiraceae bacterium
ATCAAAAGCATTTGAAAACTTTTGCAGGGATGCCTTCGGAGAGGATTTTTCCCAGGACGGTTTCAGCGATATAAATCAGATAAACAGAATCCTTGATTTTATTCCTAAAAGAGAAGATGTTCACATCCTCGATATCGGCTGCGGTAACGGAAAAATGCTTGGGTATCTGCAGGAAAAAAGCGGTGCATATATACATGGTTTTGACTATTCCGAAAATGCAATAAATGTCGCAAAAGAAAAGTATAAAACAAACGCGGAATTCAGACAGGGGTTAATTGGAGAAATCGAATACGAAAATGAAAAGTTCAATCTGATAACCTCGATGGATTCGATGTATTTTGCGCCAGATATGAAAGAGTTTGTGAAGCAGATAATGAACTGGCTTAAGAAGGGCGGAGTACTGTTTGTGGGCTATCAGGAAGGCGATGTGATGCCTAAAACAGACAGTGTTAAAACTACGGTTCTTGCAAAAGCTTTTGATGAACTTGGAATACATTATGACGTGGAAGACATAACCCGCGAAACATATGATTTGCTTAAAAAGAAAAGAGAAGTTGCTTTGCGGTATGAAAAGGAATTTGAAGAAGAAGGCAACAAAGACTGGTTTGAACTTTTGATGATTCAGACAGACTGTGTAACGCAGCCTTTTGAGAAATTTACCGAAGAAATGGCAAGATATATTTTTACGGTCAGAAAAAATTAACGGAGCGTAAAGTATGATTATTTTGATAGAGAGTGTTATATTGTGCGTTGCTTTTACGATAATGGTTTTTATAATGTCGAGAAAGTCGATTAAGACACTTTATAATTATCCTCCGAAAATTCAGGAAAGAGTGAAGTCTCTGGATGAATATAAGGACAGTATACCCACTAAAAAGAATAAGATAGCGGCAAAACTTATCGCATGCATTTTGTTCGTTGTAATTATCAGTCTGATATTAAGATTTATAAACGGGTATACGACATTTCTGACGGCTTTTGGATACGGATTCCTTCTTTGGACGATAGTAAATCTTTGGGATGTGATAGTGCTTGATATTATCTGGTTCTGCCATGATCCGCACTTTGTATTTAAGGGTACTGAGGATATGGTGAAGGACTACCATGACTATTGGTTTCATATCAAAGGATTTTTTATCGGAGAGGTTTTGGCACTGGTTGTTTGTGCACTGTCCGGAGTGGTTGTGCATTTTATATTCTAAAAGGAGAGGTGAATGATATGAGAGTGATGTTTAATCGACAAACCTATGGGGCATCTGTCATTGAGGTTGTGCAATTTATACGTTTTGATAATGATTGTCTTGGCTTGGTTATGCCGGATGCGATACGTTTGCAAAAAAAGAACTTTGATACATATGAGTCCACAACGAAGGTAGAGGAAACTGATTACAACCGATGGTGTGAACAACTGTGCAGAACAGGGTATCTGGATCTTACACGAACTGATTTGATATTTTATACCATTTCATCATAATAATATGAATACTCAAAGTGATTATGAAATTTGGAATAAAGAAGGCAGCGGAGTTCTTTCGGAATCACCGCTTATTCTAAATGCCTGCAAGGAAGGTAAAATCGGAAATGTATTCGAATATTCAGGCGGCTGCATTTATAAGACCGTGTTTACATACCTTTGCGGAAAACCGGATGAGAAGTTTGTATCAGAACATCCAGAACTGATAAATGAATCCAGACTGGTATGTATGAGTACCGAATGGGAAGAATACATAAGGCGCCTGCCTCTTAAATTTGTTCTTCGAAGAGAATTGATGGAACCGATTAATTGTGAATCTTCCAGAAAAATGGGCACACTTCCCAAAGGGTATAGTATTTCTCCTTTTACGAAGGAGATTTTTGAGGAACATCCTTTTGATCAGGGACGATTCTTTTATGATTATCGGGACTTTTCAAACAGAGGGGTCGGGGCAGCAGTGCTGTTTGACGGAAAGGTTGTGTCAGCCTCATCGAGTTTCCTGACTTTTGAAAACCATACGGAGCTGGATGTTTTTACGGATCCCGGGCACAGAAATAAAGGACTTGCCGATCATTGCGTATATGAAATGATAAGGATGTGCAGCCAAAAGCATCTTACGGTACATTGGGATGCGCAGAACCCTTTGTCGGCCAAGATGGCGAAAAGCCACGGTTTTATTCCGAAAACAGAGTATGCGGTTTACTGGGTAGATTTAAATATGGTATAATGCAAAAGATTGCGAAGAAAGCAATTTTGAATGAATGATATTTACAGGGGAAGATTATGAAACTTACTGATATTTACAAATCAAAAAAGACAGTTCTTTCGTTCGAGATTTTTCCACCCAAAAAAGATGACGAACTTGAAAATATTGATCCCACACTGGAGATTTTATCCGACTTAAAGCCGGATTATATTTCAGTTACTTTTGGTGCGGGCGGACATGCCAACAATTCAAAGACCATTGCTCTGGCAAAGCGAATAAAAGAAGTGTATCATACCGAGCCCGTAGTGCATCTTACAGGGCTTTGCTATGACAAAGAAGAGATAGATTTGTTTGCAAAAGAAATTCAGAATGCAGGTGTTGAAAACATCCTTGCATTAAGAGGCGACATCAATCCCAATGTTCCCGCAAAAGATGCTTTTCCTCATGCATCGGATCTGATTGCTTATCTTAAGGATTCATATGATTTCTGCATCGCAGGTGCGTGCTATCCTGAGATTCATCCCGAATCCAAGGACAGAGTGGAAGAGATGAAAAACCTTAAGAAAAAGGTTGATGCGGGCGCAGAAGTTCTTTTGTCACAGCTTTTCTTTTCCAATAAAACCTTTTATGAGTTCACGGAAATCTGCCGTATAGCAGGTATGGATGTACCCATCACTCCGGGTATAATGCCCGCGCTTAATGCAGCACAGATTAACAGAATGGTTACGATGTGCGGTGCGACACTTCCTCACAGTTTCCAGAAGATAATCGAAAGATTTGGCAATAACAAGGATGCTTTGTTTGATGCAGGTATGTCATATGCACTCAGCCAGATAATCGACCTTCTTGCCAATGATGTTGACGGCATTCACCTTTACACAATGAACAATCCCGTTGTCGCAAAGAAGATTTGCGAAGGCGTAAAGAATATAGTAAACGCGTAATAAATGGATAATAAAGAGATTTTCAACAGAATATTTCCGACGGCATGCAGATATATGAGAGTTGACCCTATAAAGGTTGACATGGAGTTTAACGACAAAGCATTTACAACCTTCGAAACACTTATTGATAATGTCCGTTTTAAGGGACAGCATGAATATGTTAGCGTAGAGGATCTGTTAAATGTGGATAAGGAACTGACATCAAAATCTGAGGATTTAACCTTTTATCTTGAAGGGTGCAGCGAGGCGGTTATCTTTGCCACGACTCTCGGAGTAAATGTTGATGCATATTCAAAAAAACTCCAGGCAAACGATATGAGCACAGCGGTTATTTATGATGCGCTTGCTTCCGCACTCCTTGAGTTTTATACCGATGAATATGAGGACGGTTTAAATCTCGGAGCGCATACATTCAGATTTGCGCCCGGTTACGGCGATATTCCCATTGAACTTAATTACATCATAATAGATGCTTTTTCGATATCAAAGAAAATAGGTATCTACAAGGCATCCAACAATATGATGCTGCCGCAGAAATCGATGATAACCTTTTGCGGAATGGGCAAGGAAGTTGCACCGACCTGCACACACTGTGTGAGACTAAAAAACTGCTCGCTTAGAAAAGAAAATCTGCGATGCTACAATTCGTAGAGAGGATTATAAATGCTAAAAGATTTACTGGGTAAAAAAACACTGTTCTTTGACGGTGGCATGGGCACACAGCTTCAGGCCAACGGTCTTTCTGTGGGCGCAATCCCCGAAGAACTCAATATAGACAAACCTGAACTTATTGTGATGATTCATGAGAATTATCTTAAGGCAGGCGCGGATTTTATCACAACCAATACCTTCGGTGCAAACGCTCATAAAATGAGCCGTGCGAAATATCCGAATACCGAAATGATAAAGGCTGCGGTTAAAAATGCGGATACAGCCAGAAAGAATCTCGGAAGAGAAAAAGACTCATATATTGCGCTTGATATAGGACCGATAGGAGAACTTCTTGCCCCGATCGGAACACTTTCTTTTGACGATGCTTATGAGCTTTTTAAAGAGCAGATTGTCTGCGTAAAAGACGATATCGATCTTGTTATTTTCGAAACCTTCGGAGATCTGTATGAACTTAAGGCAGGTGTGCTTGCGGCAAAAGAAAACTGCGACAAACCTGTATTTGTTTCAGTATCGTTTGACAAGAGCGGACGCACGCTTACAGGTACCAATCCCGAGACATATATAAACGTAATGGAAGGCCTTAAAGTTGATGCGATAGGCGTTAACTGTTCTTTAGGACCCAAGGAACTTGAGCCCGTCATTCTGACATTGCTTGAAAAATCTCACCTTCCGGTTCTTATCCAGCCCAATGCCGGACTTCCCACATTAAGGGACGGCAAGACTGTATTTGAACTCACCCCGGAATCTTTTATTGAGGCACTTTCAAATGTCATGAATGAAGGCATCGCTGTTATCGGCGGATGCTGCGGAACAACTCCCGATTTTATCAGACTTGAAAAGGAAAATTTCCCTGAAGAGGTTAAGCAGAGAGAAGTTCCCTTAAGAACGGCCGTATCAAGTTCAACAATGACCGTATATCTTGACGAAGACGTAAAGGTCTGCGGTGAGAGATTAAATCCCACGGGCAAGAAAAAACTCCAGGCAGCTTTACGCGAGGAAAACTACGATATGCTTATTTCCGAAGCAATAGCACAGGAAGATGCGGGAGCAAAGGTACTTGACGTAAACGTGGGACTTCCCGGAATAGACGAAGCTGCGGTAATGCGAAAAGTCATTCCCATGCTTCAGGAAGTGGTATCGATTCCCCTTCAGATTGACTCATCAAACCCTGCGGCAATCGAAGCCGCATGCAGAATATATAACGGCAAACCGCTTATCAATTCCGTTAACGGCAAAGATGCGGTAATGGAAGCTGTATTTCCCGTAGCAAAAAAATACGGCGGCGCAATAATCGGACTTGCGCTCTCTGAAGAAGTACCCAAACTCTGCGAAGAGAGAGTTGCGATTGCAAAGAAGATTATTGCAAAAGCAAAAGAATACGGTATTCCCGAAAAAGACCTGCTAATCGACTGCCTGACACTTACCGTTTCGGCACAGCAGGCAGAGGCAGCAGAGACCTTAAAGGCATTAAAGGTAGTAAGCGATATGGGCCTTTCGTCTACACTCGGAGTATCCAATATTTCATTCGGACTTCCCAACAGACCGCTTATTAACAGAACGTTCTTAACACTTGCAATGCACAGCGGTCTTAAGATGCCGATTATCAATCCTTTGGACAGATCGCTTATGGACTGCATTGATGCATTCAACGTAATCATGAATGTGGATGCGGGCTGTGAAAAATATATTAAGAATCAGGAAAACGTTGTAATAGAGACCGTTACCGTTCAGAAAACGGCAGCAGGAGATGCAAACGGTGCCACGGTAGCAGGCGGTAAAAAAGACGTCGGTTTCTGCATCATAAAAGGCCTTAAGGATGAGATAACCGCAGTTACCGTGGAAGAACTTGAAAAGACCGATCCGATGGTTTTAATCAACGAAACAATTATTCCCGCACTTAACAAAGTCGGCCGTGATTACGATTCGGGCAAGATATTCCTTCCCCAGCTTATTCAGGCAGCGGAGACTGCAAAGGTAGCATTTGCCGAAGTACAGAAGCACTTCACCGTCAGCAGCGAGAAAAAAGGTCCCGTTATTCTTTGTACCGTGGAAGGTGATATCCACGATATCGGCAAGAATATCGTCAAGGTTGTGTGTGAAAGCTACGGCTATGAAATAATAGACTTAGGCAAAGATATCCCCGTAGACAGCGTTGTAGACGCTTACAAGGAGTATAAACCAAAGGCAATCGGGTTAAGCGCTCTTATGACCACTACGGTTGAAAATATGAAGCGTACAATAGCGGCTCTTCGTGCAAATGACTGTGATGTACCGATCATGGTAGGCGGAGCGGTTCTTACCGAAGAAATTGCCAAAGAAATCGATGCCGATTATTACACCGAAGACGCAATGTCGCTTGTAAATTTATTCAAAGAACTCGGAGTATAAAATGAAAATCAAACAGTTTTTATTACCGGTATGTCTTTTCGCAATGTTTGCGATATACACAATCACCGTTAAATTCGTAGACGTTTCCGCAATCGGACCGAACGGTTCCGAAGTCGGATTTGCCGCTATTAACGGATTTGTGGCAGGCATATTTTCATATAGCAAAATCTTTTATCTTTTAACCAAACTGATAGCAGCAGTATCCTTCCTTTACATTGCGGCATTTGCAGTGCTTGGTCTTATACAGCTCATAAAAGAAAAAAGCTTCGCAAAGGTTGATTTTGCCATATATGCCATGGCAGTGATATATGTTATCACAGCGCTTTTCTACCTGATGTTTGAGGTTGTAATTATCAATTACAGACCGATATTGGAGGACGGAGAACTTGAAGCATCATTCCCTTCATCGCATACAATGCTTGCGGTATCCGTATTCGGAAGTGCTATAGCATATGCAATATTCAGAATAAAAGATGATCTGATTAAAAAGATTGTCGTTATAGCAAGTGCTGTCCTGGCAGCAGGCATGGCACTCGGAAGACTCATAAGCGGCGTACACTGGTTTACAGACATCTTAGGCGGAGTGCTTCTTGGATGTGCGATTGTGTCGCTTTATATGGCATTTGTTTTAAGCATTAAAAAGGAATAAAAAAGACAACAATAAAGGGCGTGACATTTTATCGTGTCACGCCCTGTTTTTTATTTTATGATTGTTTTTATTCTTTTATTTTTTCATTCATATCGGAGGTTACATTGTAAAGATTCATTTCGAAATCCTGACGGTTTTTCTGATAAATCGTTTTAAGTATCTGTCCCGCAAAGAATGACTGAATTGCAGCGATTAAAGCGAAGCCGCAGACGATTAATGTCGGGAATCTCGGTACCAGTCCGGTCTGAATAAATTCGATTATGATAGGTACCATAAATCCTGCTGCAAGTAATGAAAGAACAAGTGAAATCAGTCCGAAATATCTGGCAGGTCTGTATGTTCTGAAAAGCCTGAAGATCGTTCTTAAAACCTTCAATCCGTCAGAGTAGGTGTTAAGCTTTGAAACGCTTCCTTCGGGTCTGTCGCGGTAATCGATTACCACATTTTCCACATACATGTTTTTATCAACTGCGTGGATGCTCATTTCGGTTTCGATTTCAAAGCCTTTCGAGAGTACGGGGAAAGTCTTTACAAATCTGTAACTGAATGCTCTGTAGCCTGTCATGATATCTTTGATATCACTCTTGAAAAGCATATTGATGCTTGCTCTTACCAGTGAATTTCCGAAGTTGTGGAAAGGTCTTTTGTTTTCCTGAAAATATGTGGATGAAAGTCTGTCACCAACTACCATGTCCGCACGGTCGATTAAAACCTTGTCTGCCATTTCTTTTACGTTTGTAGCAGGATATGTATCGTCGCCGTCAACCATGATGTAGCATTTCGCATCTATTTCGGAAAACATTCTTCTTATAACATTTCCTTTGCCCTGCTGGTGCTCGTAACGAACTACTGCACCTGCTTTTCTGGCTATTTCATCGGTTCCGTCCGAGGAATTGTTGTCGTATACGTAAATGACTGCACCAGGAAGAGCAGTCTTAAAGTCCGTTACGACTTTTTCTATTGTTTTGCTTTCGTTGTAACACGGGATAAGTACCGCAATCTCGTCCATGTTTAATCCTCCAAAAACATTATACATTTACTGATGTTTTATGTCTAATCTTTTATATCTCTCTTAATTTGTTAATCTTATTGATGTTTGCGATAACAACGAGTGTCATGTCTTTATCAAGAGGAACGGTGGGATCGATGTAAGTTTCGATTTTTTTGTTCCTAATAATTGCAACTACGTTTAAGGAATATTTTGCACGCAAATTTAATTCCATAAGAGTTTTTCCAGCCCATTCGTCGCGTACTTCAATTTCCATCATCGACACATCTTTTGAAATCTCAACGGCATCTATAAAGCCTGAACTTAAAAGATTTTTCGCAAGTCTCATACCGGACTCTTTTTCGGGGAAAATGGTCTTGTCGGCACCGACTTTTTCAAGGATCTTACAGTTCATTTCGCTGGAACATTTTGCAATTACTTTTTCGACTCCGAGTTCTTTGCAAAGCATGGTGGCCATTACACTGGCTTCCAGACTCTGTGCCATGGCAATGATAACAACATCGACGTTTTTTATACCAATCTGTTTTAAAACTTCTATATCCGTTACATCTGCGCATTTGCAGTAAGGAATGTCGGCGATGGCCGCATTTACAAGAGTTTCGTCGGCATCCACCGCGAGAACTTCCATACCGCATCTAACCAGTTCTTTTGCTACGGCCAGTCCGTAACGTCCGAGTCCGAATACCGCATAAGTTTTCTTCTTTTTCATAATAAATCCTTTCGTTATCCGACGCTAATCTGCTCTGTCGGGTTCTTAATTGCATTGGGAGAGTACTTCTGTGTGTTGAGCGCGATAAACAGTGAAATCGGGCCGACTCTTCCCAGATACATGGTTACTATTATTACAAATTTTCCCAAAGAATTAAGTGTCGATGTGAAGTTTCTCGTAAGACCTACTGTAGCGGTGGCACTTACGGTTTCATATAAAATATCAAGTATATTTGCTTTAGTTAATGCACATAAAAGAATCGTCGATACCGACATTATCGCAAACGAAACGGCAATTACCGCAACGGATTTGTTAACCGACTGTTTGGGTATTGATCTGTGTAAAAGAGAAGTCTCTTCTTTACTTTTTATGGTTGCGATTGCGGAAGCAACCAGTACGGCAGCGGTGACTGTTTTGATACCGCCCGCGGTACCTGTGGGTGAACCGCCGATAAACATAAGAATCAGCGATACAAATGAAGAAGCGTTCGTCAGATTCTCCTGCGGAATAGTGGCAAAGCCTGCGGTTCTCGTGGTTATCGACTGGAAGAAAGATGCCATTAATTTCTGGAAAACGTTATATTCTTTTATGGTTAAGGGGTTATTAAACTCAAAGATAAAGAAGAGTATTCCGCCCAAAACGATTAGGATTAAAGTAACCAGAATGGCGAGTTTACTGTGGAACGTGAGTTCTTTGAAACATCTGAATTTCTTCTTAGGGAATTCCTTAATGACTCCAAGAAAATCCCACCAAACGATATAACCGATACCTGAAACGATAATAAGCATCGATGTGGTAAAGTTTATCATCGGATTTAATGTGTAATTGCAGAGACTGTTGTCGGCGATTATATCGATTCCGGCATTGCAGAACGCTGAAATTGAATTAAAGAGTGATATCCATATTCCTTTAGGACCGAACTCGGGAATAAAAACAGTCATGTAAAGGAGCGCACCTGTGCCTTCTACAATAAATGTTCCTATTAAAACTTTTTTGGTAAAAGTAATGATACCCGAGAGGGTATTAAGATTAAATGCGTCCTGGATAAGCATTCTCTGGCCCAGACCGATTCTTTTATGAAATCCGATCATAATGCCGCTCATTACGGTTACGATTCCGAGTCCGCCAATCTGAATTAAGATAAGAATAACTATCTGACCGAATACGCTCCATGTGGAATAGGTGGTGACTGTAACAAGACCTGTAACGCAGACTGCGGTGGTTGCAGTAAAGAGAGCATCCAGATAGGAAACGGAAACACCCTTCTGCCAGCTGATTGGGAGTGCAAGAATAACACTTCCTACAAGTATTGCAAGCAGAAAGAAAAGCATTATTAATCTGGTTGTGGAAAAATGTTTGTGCTTTTTCATTTCCAAAACTTTCCTTTTGGTAAACATCGTTTCAATTTTATCATTTTTTGGGCATTTATTCAAACTTTTAAAGATTTTTTAAAAAAACCCATAAATAAAAAAATCCGATTCGTGTATGTGTTGTAAAAAGAAAACGGAGGATTAATTATGATAAACAAGAATTTTATTAAAATGACATCTTTGATCGGAGCAATGACAGTGATGACAGGCTGCACGGTTCCGTTTACAAATCAAGGTAATACATTGCCTGCATACGGTGTTACAACATCATCCACAGTTACAGCGGAAATGCCCGAGAACTTTTCCGGCACACAGAAAGCTCCCGAAGCAGGGATGATTCCCGGTAATGAAGAATTAAGAGGCCTTTCGAATGCATCATTAAATGTATTTTACAACACCATAAAAGAAGGAGAAGAAGGCGAGAACGTACTCCTTTCACCCGCATCTCTTGCATTTGCGCTTACAATCGCAGAAAACGGTGCAGGCGGTGATACTCTTTCTCAGATGGAAGAGTACACAAACGGCGGTATCCCCGTTGAGGATATGAACAAGCTTTTAAACTACACTTCCTATAAATTAAACAATGCAGAAGATGTAAAATGGGGCGTTGCCAATTCGTTATGGTTTAACGATAACGGAACCTGCAAACTCGAGGATGAATTCGTAAGAAAGGCAATTGAGTTTTATGATGCGGAAATTTTCCAAAAAGAATTTGAGCCTTCGATAGTCAATGATATTAATTCATGGGTTTACAAGAAAACCAACAAAATGATTGATAATGTAATCAATGATTTTTCATCTGATGCAATGCTCTTTATCGTAAATGCGATAGCATTTGAAGGCGAGTGGGAAGAGCAGTACTTAAATGAGGCTGTAATGGAGCACCAAACATTTACTAATGCCAATGGTACAGAGACTGAGTGCGTACAGCTTATAAGCACGGAAGACAGATATTTCGAACTCGGCGAAGGCATCGGTTTCATCAAACCTTATAAGGGCGGTGAGTACTCATTTGTAGGCATCCTTCCCGATGAAGGTGTCAGCACGGAAGAATACATTAAAGGCCTTGTAGAAAACGGCGAAGATTTCAGCGAAGCGGTAAGAAATGCAGAATACGGCGAAGTAGTTGTTTATCTTCCGGAATTTGAAAATGATTACAAAAATGATGAAATGAAGGAAATCTATAAGAAAATGGGAATGGATCTTCCTTTTGATAAAGAAAAAGCTGAGTTTAAGGGAATCTTCACTAACGATGCAACTTCACAGGTTTGGATCGAAAAGATTATCCATAAGACACATATCGAAGTCGACAGAGAAGGAACAAAGGCAGCAGCCGTAACAGTAGTGGAAATGGATAAATGCGAAGCGGTTATTTCTCCGGTAGAACCTGTTATCATCAATCTCGACAGACCTTTCGTCTATGCAATCGTAGATAACGAGACAGGCGTTCCCGTATTCCTTGGTGTAGAAAACAACATGCAATAAAAAACGAACATTCCGAAAAATGCCCGTTTTAAAAGAAACATTTATAAATTTATCTGAATACTATTTTTCCTGTGGCAGCGTCCATTGATTCAACTATTGCAAGGCTTTCAAGCTGAATTCCCTTATCGCGGATCATCTGACCTCCCGGCTGGAAGCCTTTCTCAATAGCGATTCCAACACCCTCGACGGTTGCGCCTGCGGCGTTTATTAAATCGATAAGCCCGTTCACGGCGCAGCCGTTAGCCAGGAAATCATCGATTATAAGTATATGATCGTCAGCGTTTAAAAATTTTTTGGAAACGATGATGTCGTATACTTTTTTCTTCGTAAAAGATTCAACCTTTGAAGTGTACATTTCGCCGTCGAGATTGATACTCTGTGCTTTTTTGGCGAAAACCACCGGAACGTTAAAGCATTCTGCGGCCACACAGGCAATTCCTATACCGGAAGCCTCGATTGTAAGAATTTTATTGATATTTTTTCCTTCAAACAGTCTTTTCCATTCAAGCCCCATTTCGTGAAAGAGATTAACATCCATCTGATGATTAAGGAAACTGTCGACTTTCAGTACGTTTCCTTCTTTTACGACACCGTCTTTCTGAATTCTTTCTTCCAGTAATTTCATATTTTTACCCTGGGCAGAAGCCGTTCCTTTCAAAAATTTTATGAATATATGTTAGCACATCGGGTATTTTTTAGCCATATTTAGTTTTTTGGTAGTTTTTTAGAATTGACACTGATTTTGAATCGGGTATATACTCCTCTTGTCAGATTATGACGATTTGCTTTTTAGGAGGATATTATGAAAAAACTTTTAAGTGTTTTCCTTGCATGTCTTATGGTTTTATCCCTTGCTGCATGTACAGTAGGCGGAAAAGGAGGCAATGCATCCAATGGTAAGGTTAAAGTCGGATTTATCTTTTTACATGATGAAAACTCCACTTATGACCTCAACTTCATCAATGCCGCTAAGGAAGCTTGTGAAAAAGCCGGTGTTGAGTACGTATTAAAGACAAACATCCCTGAAGGTCAGGAATGCTACGAAGCAGCTTGCGAACTCGCAGATTCAGGCTGCAACATCGTATTCGCAGACAGTTTCGGTCATGAAGATTACTTAATCGAAGCTGCTAAGGAATACAAGAACGTTGAGTTCTGCCACGCAACAGGTACAAAGGCTCATACAGAGAACCTTCCCAACTACCACAATGCTTTCGCTTCTATTTACGAAGGCCGTTACCTTGCAGGTGTTGCAGCAGGTATGAAGCTTAACGAAATGATCGCTAACGGTGAGATTACTCCCGAGCAGGCTAAGATCGGTTATGTAGGTGCTTACACATACGCAGAGGTTATTTCAGGTTATACATCATTCTTCCTCGGCGCTCGTTCAGAATGCCCTACAGCTACAATGGAAGTTACATTTACCGGTTCATGGTATGATGAAACAGCTGAAAAGGAAGGCGCTGTTAAGTTAATCAACAACGGCTGCGTACTTATTTCACAGCATGCCGATTCAATGGGCGCTCCTACAGCTTGTGAAAACAACAACATTCCCGACGTTTCCTACAACGGAAGCACAGAGAGCGTTGCTCCCAATACATTCATCATTTCTTCACGTATCAACTGGGTTCCTTATTTCTCACTCTGCATCGATTCTGTTAAGAACGGAAATAAGATCCCTACAGATTACACAGGTACAATCGAAACAGGTTCCGTAGTTCTTACAGACCTCGGTAAGATTGCTCCCGCTGAAGGAACGGCAGCAAAGCTTGAAGAAGTTAAGAAAGAAATCCAGTCAGGCCAGAGAAAGATCTTCGATACATCAACATTTACTGTAGGCGGTGCACCTGTTACCTCTTACATGGCAGACGTTGATACAGATCCCGCATACGAAGGTGATCATGAAGTTATTTCCAACGGTGCTTTCAATGAATCTTCAGACGGATTCAGATCGGCTCCTTACTTCGATTTAAGAATTGATGGTATTACACTTCTTGATGAATCATACTAATATGTGATAAACTTTAGAAAGGCAGTGAGCGTGCTCGCTGACTGCCTTTCTTTTTTATTTTGTTAAGTCGTTTTTTATTCAATTATTCAGAGGTTCAAAGTGGCAGAAGCAGCTGTAAAACTCGTAAACATCACAAAATCTTTCGGTCAGGTCAGGGCGAATTATAATGTTTCGCTTGAGATTAACAAGGGCGAAATCCTTGCTCTTCTCGGTGAAAACGGAAGCGGAAAGACCACGCTTATGAATATGCTCTCGGGTATTTATTATCCCGATGAAGGGCAGATTTTCATAAACGGAAAAGAAGTTTCCATTTCTTCGCCAAAGATAGCCTATGAGCTTGGAATCGGTATGGTACATCAGCATTTCAAACTCGTGGATGTTCTTACCGCGACTGAAAACATCATCCTCGGATTAGAGGGTAAGTTAAACAAAAAGGAAGCCGCAGCAAAGATAAAGGAAATCTGCGACAAATACGGATTTGAAATCAATCCCGACCAGAAGATATACGATATGTCCGTTTCCCAGAAACAGACCGTTGAAATCGTAAAAGTATTATACCGCGGCGCCAATATCCTTATTCTGGACGAGCCCACTGCGGTTTTGACACCTCAGGAGTCCGAAAAGCTTTTCAACGTTATGCGTAACATGAAGGCTGACGGAAAGGCTCTGGTAATTATCACTCATAAAATGCACGAGGTTGAATCAATCTCCGACAGAGTGGCAATTTTACGTAAGGGCGAATATGTCGGCAGTATGATGACCAAGGATACCAATGCCAGCGAAATGACCGATATGATGGTCGGCCGAAGCGTATCCCTTAACATTGAAAGACCCAAGCCCGTGGATCCGAAGCCCAGAATTAAGGTCGAATGCCTGACTGTTAAAAACATTGAGGGCATTGATAAATTAAAAGATGTTTCATTTACTGCACGAAGCGGCGAGATACTTGGTATTGCCGGTATTTCGGGCAGCGGTCAGAAGGAACTTCTTGAAGCAATTGCAGGATTACAGCCTGCCGAAAGCGGCAGCATCAAATATATAAACGAAAACGGTGAAGAGGAAGAACTCCTCGGCAAAGACCCGAGAAAGATTGAAGAACTCGGTGTAGCATTATCCTTTGTTCCCGAAGACAGACTCGGTATGGGACTTGTCGGAAACATGGACTTATCCGACAACATGATGCTTCGTTCTTTCAGAAAGGGCAAGAGTCCTTTTACGGAGAGAAAATCACCGCACTCGCTCGCAGAGAAGGTAGTCGATGACCTCGAAGTTGTAACACCTTCCATCGAAACTCCCGTCAGAAGACTTTCGGGCGGAAATGTCCAGAAGATTCTGGTTGGTCGAGAAATCGCTCATGCACCTACGGTTTTACTTACGGCGTACGCGGTAAGAGGCCTTGATATAAACTCTTCGTACACGATATACGATCTTATCAACCAGCAGAAGAAAAAAGGCGTAGCGGTTATTTTCGTAGGTGAAGATCTTGATGTATTACTCGAGATATCCGATAAAATCCTTGTTCTTTGCGGAGGCAGGGTAAGCGGTATCGTAAATGCCGAAGAGACTGATAAAAACACGGTCGGCCTTATGATGACCAAAGTAATGACTGATAACGAAAACAAAGAAGAAAATCCGAAGACCGGAGACAGTGATGAATAAAAAAGAACCATTATTTCACATAGTTAAAAGAGATGTTCTCCCGTGGTACAAATCATGGGGAATAAGAGCGGCTGCAATAGTTGCCGCGCTCATTGTATGCGGTATTATCACCACGATAACCACAGGTCTTAATCCGTTCAAAGTTTACGGCTCCTTTATCCAGGGTGCTTTCGGTTCAGGCAGAAAAGTGTGGATTACAATGCAGAATATGTCAATCCTCTTAATCATTTCACTTGCTCTGACACCTGCATTTAAGATGCGATTCTGGAATATCGGAGGCGAAGGTCAGGTACTTGTAGGTGCACTTGCAACCGCAGCCTGCATGATTACTTTAGGCGATAAGATTCCCAATGTACTGCTTATCCTTATCATGACGGTAAGTGCTATACTTGCAGGTTCAATCTGGGGCCTTATTCCTGCGATTTTTAAGGCTAAATGGAACACCAACGAAACTCTTTCCACACTGATGATGAACTATATAGCCACACAGCTTGTAGCGTTCTTTACAATCGTATGGGAAGTTCCCAAGGGTTCTTTTACGGTTGGTATTATCAATCAGTCAACAAATGCCGGATGGCTTCCCCAGCTCTTCGGTTCCAAATATTTACTTCCTATCGTGATTGCTCTTTTAACCACGATTTCGATGTTTATTTATCTTAAATACAGCAAACACGGCTACGAGATTTCGGTTGTCGGCGAAAGTGAAAAGACGGCTAAATATGTCGGTATGAAGACTGAGAAAATCATCATTCGTACAATGCTTTTATCCGGCGGTCTATGCGGTCTTGCAGGACTCTTATTAGTAGGCGGCATCAACCATACAATCACAACCACGATCAACTCCGGTCAGGGCTTTACCGCGGTTATGGTTTCGTGGCTTGCAAAATTCAATCCGATTACAATGATATTTACAAGTTTTCTGATTATATTCCTTGAAAGAGGTGCAGGCGAAATCTCCACCAACTTCGGACTTAATCAGTCATTTGCGGATATTCTGACGGGTATCATTTTATTCTTTATCATCGGATGTGAATTCTTTATCTCGTACAGAATTGTAGGAAGAAAGAAGGGGGATAAGTGATATGTTTGATATAGTTGCATTTATACCCAGAGCAATAGGACAGAGTGTACCGTTACTTTTCGGCTGTTCCGGTGAAATCTTAACAGAGAAATCCGGTAACCTTAACTTGGGAATCCCCGGCGTAATGTATGTCGGAGGTATCAGCGGAGTTATCGGCGCATTCTTTTATGAGCAGCACTGTGCGGGCGGAAATATGAACGGATTTTTAGCTATTATGATTCCGCTTCTCTGTTCGCTTTTAGGCTCACTCATCATGGGACTTATATACTGCCTCTTAACCGTTACGCTTCGTGCAAACCAGAACGTTACTGGTCTTGCAATGACCACGTTCGGTGTAGGTATCGGTAACTTCTTCGGCGGTTCGCTCATAAAATTATCAGGCGCAGACGTACCTTCCATAGCGCTTTCAAGAACCAGTGCATTTTATTCGAGAGCACTTCCTTTCGCATCAAAGATGGGATGGTTCGGCAAAGTATTCTTAAGCTACGGATTCTTATGTTATGCAGCATTTATAATTGCTATTGTTTCTGCAATTATTCTCTTTAAGACCCGTAAGGGACTTCACTTAAGAGCAGTCGGCGAGAACCCTTCCACAGCGGATGCTGCGGGAATTAACGTCAGCAGATACAAATACTTCGCAACATGTATAGGATGTATGATAGCGGGCTTAGGCGGACTTTACTACGTAATGGATTACGCTTCGGGTGTATGGTCAAACGATGCATTCGGTGACAGAGGATGGCTTGCAATCGCGCTTGTTATTTTCTCAATCTGGAACCCGTTAATCGGTATATTCGCATCCATTCTTTTCGGCGGACTTTACATTGTATATCTCTACATTCCGACAGGTATGGATTACATGGAATTTAAGGAACTCTACAAGATGATTCCTTATGTGGTAACACTTCTCGTACTGGTACTTACCAGCATGCGAAACAAAAAGGAGAATCAGCCGCCGGCTAGTCTGGGACTGTCATTCTTCAGAGAAGAAAGATAAAGACAAGGATAAAGAGCGAATTGTGATAACCTCACGATTTGCTCTTTTAAGGTAAGAAAGATTAAATGCTTGGTAAAAAACTTGGTAACAATATAGATGATTTTGTGGCCGATTATGTGGTATTCGACTTCGAGACCACGGGCTTAAATCCTTTTGACGGTGACAGGATAGTGGAAATGTCCGCGGTCAGGGTAATCAATCACAAGGTGGTTGAAAAATTTGCCACACTTGTAAATCCCGAACAGCCTATTTCTCCCGAAGCTACCATGGTAAACGGTATCACCGACGATATGGTTGAAGATGCGCCGAAGATGAAGGAAGCCCTCAAGGAGTTTATTGATTTTATAGGCGACGATATTCTGGTAGGACATAATATCAAATCGTTTGATATGAATTTTCTTAAGATCGAATGCATGCTTCAGTTTGACGGCAAAGTTCCCGACAATGATTACATTGATACGGTTTTAATCGCCAGACACTGCATGCCTGAACTGGCACACAGAAGCCTTACCGTGCTTGCGGAACACTTCGGATTTTCTTCGGAAGGAGCCCACAGAGCGCTTGCGGACTGTATTATGAACCAGAAGGTTTACGA
This sequence comes from Lachnospiraceae bacterium, assembly GCA_017538995.1. GTDB lineage: Bacteria > Bacillota > Clostridia > Lachnospirales > Lachnospiraceae > UBA3766. The sequence continues at coordinate 17,747 of JAFYHV010000129.1, forward strand.
ACGCCTGAAAGAAGAAAATGAAAAGTTCGAAAACGGCGAAAAAACGATTCCCGTATGTTCGAAATGCGGCAGCAAAATGGTAATAAGAAAAAGCAGATACGGCGAATTCTGGGGATGTGCCGGTTATCCGAAATGTACCAACACAATAAATATTTTTAAGTAATTGACTTTTTTTACATGCGGCATTAAAATTTGACATTGTGAATTAAGGAGAGGCATAAATGCAAGGATTAAAGGATTCCAAATTTAAATTCGCTGCAGGTATCATCGCAATGATGATGCTTTTATATATTGTTTTCTCCACATTCTTTATTTCACTGGAAGCAAACCATAAATGCGAGGATGAGGAAAACTGTCCGATATGTGTATGTATGCAGATTTGTACAAATACACTGCATCAGATATCGGATATTGCAACAATCTCTGTAATTGCGTTTGTTCCCGCTCTTTTAGTTTTAGGTGTTTCATTTATTACTTCTTTAAACCTCATAAAAGAAACACCCGTCACAAACAAAATCCGACTGAACAATTGAATATAACCTTCGTTTAGTGGCAGATTTGCAGAGCATATTCTGTCTTTTTTGCGTACTTTTTATTTACTTACGGAGGTTTTAACATGAAAAAAATATTAGCGTTTTTATTAAC
>JAFYHV010000130.1 GCA_017538995.1 Lachnospiraceae bacterium
CCTTCTGGCAACGGTTTTAACCACGGGTTACAATACCCGCAAGTAACAAGAACAATCCTCAGACGTTAACTTTAAAGGAGACGGAACATGGTAAGATTGGGAAAGGCATTCAGTATAACAAAAATTAGTGCAATTCAGGCTGCGGCTTTAAGTGCGCTCTTTTTTGTCGTATTTATAACTTCATATTCGAGTCTCGCTGCGGGCGAAACCGAAATGGGGCAGTGGGAAAATACTAAAATCCGCCAGCAGGCTGTGTTTAATGCTTCAATAGGTATGGATTCCTACGAGGTTGCGGAAGCACAAATTACAGGAGTTTCCAGACAGATGGAACTTGAGGACGGCTGTAACAAAGAGGTAATAAGCCCCGAAGCTCAGCTTCTCATGGATATAAGCAATACGCTCGGCGGACAGATAGGTATTGCGTGCGTTGATTCATACGTAAACGTAAGGGTTGCACCCGATGCAAACGCAGAACCCACAGCCAAGATTTACGACGGTTCGGTAGTCTTTATTAACGAAAAAGACGGCGACTGGTTCAGAATCAAATCCGGTAATGCGGAAGGCTATGTAATGGCTCAGTACTTCTTATACGGTGAACATCTCGCAGAGCAGATCCTTATGGATGAGCCTTACACCAGAGAAGAACTTCTCGTAGACAAGAGCTATTCCGTAGGCATCACTCTCGAAGAAGAGGAAGCCATCAGACTTGCCAAGGAAGAGGAAGAGCGTAAGGAAAGAGAAAGAATTGCCAAGGAGCAGGAAGCTGCAAGAAAGGCTGCAATGGCAGCAGGCAATGCATATTCTCTCGAAGATACAACGCAGCTTAGAAAAGACCTGGTTAACTATGCATGCCAGTTTGTAGGACTTAAGTACGTAATGGGCGGTAACTCACTTGAAACAGGTACCGACTGCTCGGGCTTCACAAAGCTTATCTACGCACACTTCGGATACGGCATCGACAGAACACCTTCCGGACAGTACAACAACAACGGTAAGCTCGTAACCTACGCTGAAGCACAGCCCGGCGATATCATCATCTACGGTAAAAACGGCGTTTGTACACATGCGGCAATCTATATCGGCGACGGAAAGATTGTTCACGCTGCAAACAGTCGACAGAATACATACATCGGTAATGCAACCTACAACACCATTATGGGTGTTAAGAATATTATCGATCAGTAAAGAAAACGGAAACGAACAATGATAAAACTGCCCGAAGAATTTGAAAACCGAATGAAAGAAATGCTCGGCGACGAGTATGAGGCTTTCAGGGCATCATATGATGAAAAAAAGAAAACCGGTATAAGGGTAAACACCCTAAAAGAATCGGTTGAAGATTTTAGGAAAAGATTCCCGTATGAATTAACACCCGTTGCATGGTGCGACACGGGCTTTGAAGCGGCATCGGACGAAAAATACGGACGAAGCGCACTTCATGATGCAGGCGCATTTTACATGCAGGAGCCCTCGGCCATGGCAGTTGCTGCATCGATTGCGGGAATATGCGATTTAAAAGGCAAAAAGATCTTGGATCTTTGCGCAGCTCCCGGCGGTAAATCCACGCAGCTTGCCTCATACATGGGCGGCGAAGGAATACTTGTTTCAAACGAAATAAACCGCGAGAGAGCAAACATCCTCTCTTCAAACATTGAAAGATGCGGTGTCAGAAATGCGGTGGTTTTAAACGAAACACCCGAAAAAATCGCCGATACTTTTGAAGAATACTTCGACGTGGTTGTTGTGGACGCGCCATGTTCCGGCGAAGGAATGTTTAGAAAAGACGAAACGGCCATAAAAGAGTGGAGTGTAGAAAACGTCAAAATGTGTGCCGAAAGGCAGAAAGACATTCTGGACGAAGCCGTAAAAACGGTCGCTCCCGGCGGATATTTAGTATATTCGACCTGTACCTTTGCTCCCGCAGAGGATGAGGAACAGATAAAAAATTTCCTCGGAAACTATCCCGAATTTGAAACCGTGGAAGTTCCGAATTTTAAATATTTCGACTGCACATTAAACGGTGCCAGACTCTGGCCTCATAAAATAGACGGCGAAGGACATTTTATCTCGATCCTTAAAAGAGACGGCGAGAGAAAAGAAAAAGATCCCGGCAAAAAGAAAAAAAGAGAAGACCGCGCAGACAAAAGAGCCTCGATGTTAATCGAAGAGTTCATAAAAGAAAATCTAAAGGACTTTAAATTCGACAAAGACAATACGGTCTGCTTTAAGGATGCGGTATATCTTTTGCCCGAAGGGTTTGACAAAAACTTAAAAGGCCTTAAGGTTGTCCGTCCGGGAATTCATCTTGGTGATATCAAAAAAGACCGTTTCGAGCCCTCACATTCGCTGGCGATGGTTTTATCACCCGAAGAATGTAAAAGAGCGGCAGAGCTTGACGAAGACGAGGCACTTAAATTCAGGCACGGGGAAGAAATCCGTAAGGATTTGGAGAACGGCTGGACGCTTGTTTCTTTTATGAGCGTATCATTAGGATGGGGCAAGGCAGTGAACGGAAGCCTTAAAAACCACTACCCCAAGGGCTTAAGAATTATGTATTAAAGTAAAAAGGAAATATAAAAATGAAAACAAAAGTCTACATCGACGGAAGCGAAGGAACCACAGGGCTTCGTATCAACGAACGTTTTGAAAACAGGGATGACATCGAGATTTTACACATCGACTCCGAAAAGAGAAAAGATCCCGACGAGAGAAGAAAATTTATCAACGAATCCGACATCACATTCCTCTGCCTTCCCGACGTGGCAGCAATTGAGGCGGTAAGTCTCATCGATAAAGACAACGACAAAACAGTCATTATCGATGCTTCGACGGCTCACAGAACCGAGGCAGGCTGGGCATACGGACTTCCCGAACTCGGCAGTGAATTCAGAGAAAAAATTAAAACATACAACAGAATCGCAGTTCCCGGATGTTACGCATCGGGCTTCGCAATGGATGTTTATCCGATGATAAAATCAGGTTTTATCGGAACCGATTACCCTGTCTGCGTTAACGCACTCTCAGGTTATTCGGGAGCAGGCAAGAAAGCCATCGCGCTTTACGAAGCAGAGGATAAGAGAAATGATTTATACGCTCCGAGAATGTACGCGCTTTCACAGAAGCACAAACATTTAAAAGAGATGAAAGCAATCTCCGGACTTGATCAGGAGCCGCTCTTCGTGCCCGTTGTGGACGACTATTACTGCGGAATGATAGTTACTTTTCCGGTATTTACGAACCTTCTTAAAAAGAAAGCTACTCCCGAAGACATTCAGAAGATGTTTGAAGAGTTTTATGCGGGAGAACAGTTCATAAAAGTAATGCCCTTCGGCGCAGAAGAAGAACTCGGCAGTTTCTTCCACGCAAACGATTTCGCCGGCAGAGACGATGCGAAGATTTATGTGACAGGTAACGAAGACAGAGTGCTTATAACATCGATTTTCGACAACCTCGGAAAAGGTGCATCGGGCGCAGCAATCCAGTGCATGAACATCCGTCTCGGGCTTCCCGAGGAAACGGGTTTAAACATCGGTTAATCATAAAAGAAAAAAACCAATAAAAATACAAATTCTATTCGTATATAAGAAAAGAGGAAAAAAATGCTTATCATACTTACCATTCTTGGAATATTAAGTGCTGCTTTATCAACCTTTTTATTTAAGTGGTATTCACTCCCCCTGCCCTGGAATGTACTGGTTATCATTGCATCCCTTATAGTCGGCATTATCCTTTGGGAAGTGATTTACTGGGTAGTTTTATATATCTGGTCACTTTTTATCAACAAGAAAAAAGAAGTTACTAAGCCTTCGAAGTTTTATAAATGGATTTTTACCGAATCTACACGAATCGGACTTTTCTTCCTTAACGTGCATGTTCACGTTGAAGGTGCGGAAAAGCTTCCCAAGCCCGGCACGAGATTTCTGGTAGTTGCAAACCATCTTTCAAACTACGATCCCATGAGTGTAATTTACGCACTCAGAAAACATATGCTTGTCTTTGTCAGCAAGCCCGAGAACTTCAACATTCCTCTTACCGGAGCAATGATGCACAAATCCGGTTTTATGGCTATCGACAGAGACCATGTTAAAAACGCACTTGTTACAATCAACAAGGCAGCAGGTTATATCAAAGACGATTTAACCAGCGTGTTCATCTTCCCCGAAGGAACAAGAAACAGAACACAGAAACCGCTTCTTGAGTTTAAGAACGGTGCTTTTAAGATCGCAACCAAGGCAAACTGTCCCGTTGTTATCATCGCAATCAGCGGAACAGAATTTGTTAAGAAAAGAATTCCGAGAAGATCTGATGTTTATTTAAAAATCGTGGATGTGGTTCCTCCTGAAAGGGTAAAAGAATTAAATACCGCAGGTCTTTCGGAGCATGCATTTAAGCTTATTTACGAGAACATTACTCACGGCAAGGATGAGAACGGCAATCC
>JAFYHV010000131.1 GCA_017538995.1 Lachnospiraceae bacterium
TGCTTTTCCGCAGTAGTTCCGGTAAGAGGCTGGAACCAGTGCGTATAATGTGTCGCACCGTTTGCGATAGCCCAGTCTTTCATTGCACTTGCTACAATGTCGGCAGACTTTTTGGAAAGTTCTCCGCCGAAATCGGCTACATGCATTACTTCCTCAAATACCTCTTTGGGAAGCCTCTCTTTCATCTTTCCGACGGTAAAAACATTTTCGCCGAAAATCTTTTCAATGTTGATAATGTCTTTCATCTTACACTCCGTTGATTAAATAGATTTATTTGGAGTTCTTAATATGTCTCCCGCTTCGGGAAGCACGCTTAAGAATATTCTTAATTTCTGTTTTGAATGAGGGCAGGATTCCATTTCATTTCCGTCCTCGTCATGAATAGCCAGCACCTTTGTCGGAATATTTCTTCCGTCAGGCTTCATTATCTCGATTTCATCTCCCACGCAGAATTTGTTTTTCTGCTCGATGTATACGGATTCACTGTCCGTTTTATCGGACATACCGAGATAAATGTATTCGTTGATGTATGTGTTGTTATCATATATCTGCGACTCTTCCGACGGCTTGCCGAAATAAAAGCCTGTCGTAAACTGTCGGTATGTACACTTTGAAATCTCGGATAAATACCAGTCCATATTTGCACGATATTTCTCTTCGCTTTCAAGATAATCGTCAATCGCTTTTCTGTATGTTCTCGCTACGCACGCAACATACAAAGCGGTCTTCATTCTGCCTTCGATCTTAAAAGAATCGATTCCCGCATCAATCATCTCGGGAATATGTTCTATCATGCAGAGATCCTTTGAATTGAAAATATATGTGCCTCTTTCGTTTTCAAACACAGGCAGATATTCGCCGGGTCTTTTCTCTTCTTCAACCGCATATTTCCATCTGCAGGGATGTGTGCATTCGCCCTGGTTTGCATCCCTTCCTGTGAAGTAATTTGATAAAAGACATCTGCCGGAATATGATATGCACATCGCTCCGTGAATAAAGCTTTCTATCTCCATGTCCTCAGGAATATTGGCTCTGATTTCTTTTATCTCCGACAGAGACAATTCTCTTGCGCTCACCACTCTTTTAGCGCCGTGCTCATACCAGAATCTGTATGTAAGATAATTGGTATTGTTGGACTGTGTGGAAATATGTCTTTCAACTTCGGGGCAGTATTTTTCGGCTAATGAAAACATTCCGGGGTCTGAAATAATCAGTCCGTCGGGCTTAATTTCAGCCATCTCCTTAAAATATTCTTCTGCCTCTTTTAAATCGTTATTATGCGCGAAAATATTGGCAGTAACATATACCTTTACATTCTTTGAATGTGCATATGCTATGCCCTCGATCATCTCTTCTTTTGTAAAATTTTTAGCCTTTGCACGGAGTGAAAAAACATCTCCTCCGATATAAACCGCATCGGCTCCGTAATTCACCGCAGTGCGCAGTACTTCAAGACTGCCTGCGGGAATAAGCAATTCCGGCTTTCTCATAAAATACCTATTTTTTAACACTCAATGTTGCTCCGTCTCCGGAGGATAAAATCACACTTTCAAGCGATTCTTCATCGCGTAATCGTAAAAGAAACTCTCTCATTCTCGCATGAATGGTTCTGTCTCTTCTTTCAACCGCATATCTTGATTCGAGGATATCTCCCTCTTTGAAAATATTGTCCGTTACAAGCAGTGCCCCCTCGGGCATTATTCGTAAAATATCATCAAGATACGATTCGTACTGTCCTTTCGGACCGTCTAAGAAAACTAAATCATATTGTCCGTCAAGCGATTTAAGCACTTCGCCCGCATCGCCTTCTATAAGATTTATTTTTCCGAATTTATCATAAAGTTCAAAATTCTTTTTTGCTTTTTCAAGTCTCGGTGCGTAGTTTTCGATGGTTGTAATCTTTGTAATTTCATCAGTATATTCAGCCATCAAAAGTGAAGAAAAACCGACTGCGGTACCGATTTCCAATATGTTTTTTGGTTTCTTCAAACATAACAAGAAACGAAGTAACTCCTGCGTACCCTTTCTGATAACAGGTACGTCCTGCTCCTTCGCTTCTTTTTCAAGCACCTCAAGGTATTCAGGAAATCCCTTGGAATGCGCTCTTATAAATACTTCCGCTCTTTCTTCGTCAATTTCCATCTTCGGTCTTTTCGTCTTTATCTTCTTTTATGGTATCGTCCGCCTCATCCCAGAGATTGGCTTCGTTCTTGGTCGGTACGTAATTCTCGTCGTCGATGTTTTCCGCATCTTCATCCGCATCCGAAGCAGCCATTACAGCCATCATTTCGTAAGGTGACATTGCGGTACTTAATTCATACACACCGGGTTTTAACTGATCTTTGTATTCGGAAAATTTAACCTGTACCATGAAGAGGAACCCGCTGTCGATAAGACCTTTCTCTGCGAGTACGTCTCCGATTTCCTTATCCGACTTTCCGTCTACAATGGCAACCGTTTTGGTAATACCGGGTTCGCGGTCTTTTGCTTCGTCTGCAAAAATCTTAAATCCGAAATCATACGCCGCTGAAATGCAGCTGTATCCGGCATAAATAAACGCGACAATAATTGCCACCCTTACCGCTATAAAAACTATTTCCTGTAGAATCTTTCTGGTCATTTCTTACCTCTATTCAAACTCTATTGATGAAGTGAGTCTGAAACAAATATCCTGTACTAATTTGCAGAGAGCAACTTCCGCTTCAAGGAATTCTCTCGCCTGCTTATTCTCGTAAATATACGCATGATCTCTTTCGAACCAGTCCGCTTTATCGTACAGTTCATCTGCGGATGTGTTTTTCTGAAGTTCGAATCTTTTGTTTCGATACTCCTTAACTTTCTCCCACATCTCTTCGTCTTTTTTAAGAGCTTTGAGTTTGTCTCTGTACGTTTTATAGGTCGGAGTCTTCTTAAGATCGTCAATGTAAATTTCGGTCAGTTTGTCAAAACTTTCCATTTTTTATACCTCTGTAATAATCGGTAAAATCATAGGTTTACGCTTGGTATTCTTCCAGAAATAATCGCTTAGAAAATCTCTGATTATATTCTTGCAGCGGTGTGGATCCGCAATATCCTTTGAGTTTTTAGCCTCAAGATAATCACGAAGCTGTGCCATTGCATTTCCCAAAAGTTCTTCGGATTCTTTTTCGTATACAAATCCTCTGGTAACGATTTCGGGACCCGCATATATTTCGCCCGAATAGGAATCAAGTGCAAGTACTACTACAACGATTCCGTCTTCTGCAAGTTTCTGTCTGTCTCTTAAAACAATGTTTCCGACATCGCCGACACCGAGTCCGTCCACGAATACGGGGCCTGCTTCAACATTGCCTATAATCTCTGCCTTTTCGCTGTCAAGCTGCAGTACATTTCCCGATGAAAGAATGAATACGTTTTCCGAATCCATACCCAGTTCTTTTACGAGCTTTGCATGAGCCTTTAAGTGCTTGTATTCGCCGTGAACGGGAATTGCATACTTGGGATTTGTAAGCGAGTAAATAAGCTTAATCTCTTCCCTGCAGGCATGTCCCGAAACATGTGTGTCTTCAAAGATTACGTCTGCGCCAAGTCTCAAAAGATCGTTGATGACCTTTGTAACAGCCTTTTCGTTGCCGGGTATCGGGTGTGACGAAAAGATTACGACATCCTTGGGAGAAATCTTAACCTTTCTGTGGGTACCCATTGCCATACGGCTGAGTGCCGCCATGCTTTCGCCCTGGCTTCCCGTGGTAATAAGTACGGTCTGCTCGGGAGGATAATCCTTGATGTTTTCTATGTCGATTAATGTGTCTTCGGGAATGGTGATGCGCTCCATCTTTCTAGCAACATCGATGATGTTAACCATACTTCTTCCCTCGACTACGACTTTACGGTTAAAACGCTGAGCGGAATTTAAAATCTGCTGCACTCTGTCTACGTTTGACGCGAAGGTAGCAACGATGATTCTTGAATCCTTATGCTCGCTGAAAATGATATCGAATGTACGTCCGACTGTCTTTTCCGAAGGAGTAAAGCCTTCTCTTTCGGCATTGGTCGAATCGCACATTAAAGCAAGCACGCCTTTGCTTCCAAGCTCCGCAAATCTCTCAAGGTCTATACGATCGCCGTAAACAGGCGTGTAATCAACCTTAAAATCACCCGTATGAATAATTACACCAGCGGGTGTATGGATTGCAAGAGCAGCCGCATCTACGATGCTGTGGTTGGTCTTGATAAATTCGACTCCGAAAGGACCGATTTTTACGACATCTCCGAAATGAACGGTATGTCTTTCAACCACATCCAAAAGTTCGTGCTCTCTTAATTTGTTTTCTATCAGTCCCTGTGTAAGAGTTGTTGCAAACACAGGAACATTGATTTTCTTTAAAATGTACGGAAGAGCTCCGATATGGTCTTCGTGTCCGTGCGTGATCATAAAAGCACGAACCTTTTCCTTATGCTCCTCCAGATATGTTACATCCGGAATTACCAGATCGATACCGAACATATCGTCTTCCGGAAATCCGAGACCGCAGTCGATAACGATGATTTCATCGTCATATTCGATGGCGGTTATATTAACGCCGATTCGCTCCAAACCTCCGAGAGGAATGATGCGAACGCTATTTTTATTTTTGTTCAAAACATTCTCCTTGATTATTTCCTAAAACTATTCAAACGAAATATCTTCCATAAGGCTTTCGAAAATATCTGCAAGAGCTTTTAATTCCGTATCGTCAGAAACGATTTCGTATACCGCTTCTTCGTCGTCGGGTTTTGATGTGTCTTTTAGGATCAAAGCCTCGGAATCGCCGTCCTCTTCCTCGGTTACCAGAATATAATTGATACCCGATACTGTTGTCTGCTCGAGTACATAAAATTCAACGGGATTTTCACCATCTGCCTTAAATAAAATTTTTTCCATATTTCGTACCTATTTTTCTTTTTGTGAGTCCATGTAACCCTGTAATATAATTGAAGCTGCGATTTTATCCACGAACTTCTTCCTGTCGATTCCTTTTACACCGGCTTCGGTCATAATGTCATGAGCCTCAACCGTCGATAATCTCTCGTCCCAGAATACTATCTCAAGACCTGTTCTTCGCTCAAGCGCTTCCTTGAATTCTTCGGTCTTTCTGACTCTCTCGCCTTCGCTTGAATCCATGTTTAAAGGGAGCCCCAAAACAATCTTGGTCACTTTATACTCTTCGATAAGTTCTTCGATTCTCGAAAACGTTTTTCTTAATTTGTCTTCTCTTTCTCTCTCGATGATTTCAAGAGGAGACGCAATAAGCCCGGTCGGATCGGAAAGTGCGACACCAACCGTTTTGGAACCGAAGTCAAGCCCCATGAGCCTTTCGTTATTCATCGGTTTCCTCGTCCCATGCATTCGAGAAGATGTACTCAAGAAGCATCTCTTCTACGAGCTCGTCTCTCTCAACCTTCATAATAAGGCTTCTTGCACCCTTGTAGCTTGTGATATATGTGGGATCGCCGGACATAATATATCCGACAATCTGATTGACGGGGTTATAACCTTTTTCCTTAAGAGCTGTGTAAACCTCTTTGATGATATTATTAACCGAATCTCTCTCGTCCCATCCTACATTAAAATATTGGGTTTCTGTGGATACAGCCATTTTGTTTCCCTCCATACATTTATGTTAAAATAAATAATTTTCCGTAAATCCTGACTTTTTATTATACCATATTATGTTAATTATTTGAAGTAATATCGTTACTTTTAGGATTTCGAGACTATTTGGCCAGATTGTCAGGTCCGAAACTCTTCGGAAGCAGATCTTTTAAAAGATACTCTTCGTACTCTTTTTCATTCTTAACCACAAGAATTTTAAACTTATCTTCGTCGCAAAACTCCCTCATAACCTGTCTGCAGACACCGCAGGGATAGGCGTACGAATCAGCCTCCATATCCTTAACTCCGCCTGAAATCGCAATCGCAACAAAATCCTTCTCGCCTTCCGAAACCGCCTTAAAAAATGCCGTTCTCTCAGCGCAGTTCGAAACTCCGTAAGATGCATTCTCTATATTGCTGCCTGTAATAATTCTTCCGTCTTTGCAAAGAATCGCCGCGCCAACCGAATAATTCGAGTAAGGACAGTATGCATAATTCCTTGCTTCCATCGCAATTATCATCAGATTTTTAAGTTCTTTTTTCATGTTGCCTCCCCATACACAATTTCGTCATTCAACATGCTTTTAAGCAGTATTTCAATCTTTTGACCGATAAGGTCAAGATTGTTGTTTCCCGTATCTATCGCACACATAATGTATTCCGGAGTATGTCCGACAAGATATTCCTTACCGTCTATGACTTTTGTCTCTTCAACAACGATATCCGTAGTTTCGCCGAGTTTGCTCTTTCTGAATTCGGCGGAAAGCTTTGCGTCAAGTTCAAGGAGTTTTGATACTCTCTCCTTTTTCTCATTCATGGTTAGCTGCGCAGGCATCTTGTCTGCCACAGTGCCTTTTCTTCTTGAATAAGGGAATATATGTGTTTCAAAGAATTTAATCTTCGTTAAGTATTTGTAAGTCTCTTCGAATTCTTCTTTCGTCTCGCCGGGGAAACCTACGATAACGTCTGTTGTTAACGCACAGCCGGGGAAATACTCTCGTAAAAGAATCGTTTTCTCATAAAACTGCTCAGTATTGTAATGTCTGTTCATGCGCTTAAGTACACAGTCACATCCCGACTGAAGTGATATATGAAAATGCGGGCAGAGTTTGTTTATCTTACTTAACTTCGCAACAAAATCTTCAGAGAGAATCATCGGCTCGAATGAACCGATTCTTATTCTGTCTATGCCTTCGATTTCGTTTATGTCTTTTAGGAGCTCTATTAAATAATCGGCATTACCTGTGTAGTCAAGAGAAGGTTTTCCGTCTTTTAGGAAGTCTTTTCCGTAGGATGAAAGATGAATTCCTGTGATAACCACTTCTCTGTAGCCGTTAGCGGCTATTTCTTTTATCTCTCTTACAACATCTTCGGGTTTTCTCGATCTTAAATTACCTCTGACATACGGAATAATGCAGTATGTGCAGTATCTGTCGCACCCGTCCTGGATCTTTACGAACACACGAGAATGCTCTTCGCTCTTGTTGATTTTTAACTCTTCATAATCGCAGTGATGTACATCCGTGATTGTTGTACCCTGCAGATCCTTGCTCTCGGATCTTTGATTTAAATACTCTTCGAGGATTTCAAACAAATCCTTCTTCTTGTTGTTGCCGACTATTAAATCGATGGCTTCGTCCTTTGCAACTTCTTCGGGATTTGCCTGTACGAAACAGCCCACCGCAACCACTACGGAATCGGGATTTTGTTTTTTGGCTTTATGTAACATTTGACGACTTTTTCGGTCTGCAATGTTTGTTACGGAGCATGTATTTACCACATAAATGTCACTTTTTTGTTCAAAGTCGACAATTTTGTATCCTTTTTCGATACATTTTTGTGCCATTGCATCCGTCTCGTATGAATTCACCTTACAGCCTAGGTTATGAAATGCTATAGTTCTCATTTTTTGACCCTTTATTTTCGGCACTTTTTGTAATTGACTTTTCTTTCCATATACCATATTATAAACTCGTGATTGGAAATAATCACAGGTAGAAACAGTATAAAGGAGGTTATTCAACATGAAGACAGTTACAATTTCTTTAAACTCAATCGATAAGGTAAAAGCATTTGTTAATGATATTACTAAATTTGATTATGATTTCGATCTTGTATCCGGAAGATATGTAATCGATGCTAAGTCAATCATGGGTATTTTCTCCCTTGACTTATCTAAGAACATCGAACTTAACATTCATGCCGAGAATGATTGCGACGAGGTATTAAAGGTACTTGCACCTTACATCGTTTAATCAGATAATCAAGTAAGTTGAGTTTAAAGCAATGCAGTTCACTGTGTTGCTTTTTTCTTTTGTTATATACTATTTATAACATTAGCCGGACACCCTTCGGGGAGCCCGGCATTTTATTAATTAATCTCTATTATTTCTCTCTCTTCGATTGCCTTCTTGTACATTTCATCTATGCAGTCGTCAAGATTGTGTTCGTGTTTTTCGATTACCGAAGGTATCGGCTTTGTTACAGGATGTTCCGCTACGAATATCGTACAGCAGTCTTCGTAAGGAAGAACGCTGGTTTCGTATGTATTAATCTTTTCGGAAATATCGACTATATCCTGTTTGTCAAACGCGATAAGCGGTCTGTATACGGGAAGCGTGCAGACTTCGTTGGTACACATTAAAGACTGCATTGTCTGGCTTGCAACCTGTCCTATACTCTCGCCTGTGACAAGGCCCATACAGCCGTTTTCCAATGCTATATGCTCAGCGATTCTCATCATATATCTTCTCATAATGATTGTAAGTTCATCGGGAGGACATTTCTGATATATCGCCATCTGAATATCCGTAAAATTTATTACATGAAGCTTAATCGGACCTGTGTATGCGGAAACGATTTTCGCAAGATCCACAACCTTTTCCTTGGCTCTCTCGGATGTATATGGAGGAGCGTGGAAATAAACCGCTTCAATCTTTACGCCGCGCTTTGAAATCATGTATGCGGCTACGGGGGAATCAAGTCCTCCTGATAAAAGAACCATTGCCTTTCCTGCGGTACCGACAGGCATTCCGCCGGGGCCGGGAATGGATTTTGAATATACGTAAATTCTCTCTCTGACTTCTACTGTTATAAGCACGTCAGGGTTATGAACATTTACTTTAAGATTGGGGTATGCGTCAAGAAGCACTTCTCCGAGTGCACAGTTCATTTCCTGTGAATTGAGCGGATAGTTTTTTCTTGCTCTTTTGCAGAGCATTTTAAAAGTGAAATCCGCTTCGGGATGAAACTCGGCTACGTATTTTACGAGCTGTTCTTTTAAATCGTCAAATCCCTTGTCTTCAAGTACGCGGACCGGACAGATAGCCGTGATTCCGAATACTTTTTTAAGTGCAGCGATTAATTCTTCTTCGTCAAAATCGCTTTTACATTCAACATAGACTCTGGAAAGATTTTTATAAACCTTAAATCTTCCTTCTACTTTTTCTACGGCTTCGGTAACTCTGTTTACAAGTGCATCTTCAAAAATAAATCTGTTTTTGCCCTTTAAAAAAATCTCGCCGTATTTGATTAAATAAGTGTCTGTCATATATTACTGCTCGAATTCTATAAAATCTTTTTTAACGTCGGTATACTGCAGCTGACTGATGGGAATCTCTATACCGTTTTTAGTTAAAAATCTGTATCTTGCTATATCCTTAACTTCGGACAGATTGATAATGTAAGATCTGTGGCATCTTACGAATCTGTCGGAAGGAACCTGCTGTTCCATATCCGAAAACTTTGCATGAACGCAGATGGTTTCAGTCTTTGTAACAACATATGTATCTCTTCCCATGCTCTCAAGATAAACAATGTCATCGAGATTGACCTTGTAAAATCTGTCTGCAACCTGGAAAGATAGATACTCTTTTTTCTTGGCACCCTTGTTGGCATATGCTTCAAGAATCGCTTCTTTAAGCTTGTCAATCTGTACGGGTTTCTGTAAGTATCTGAGCGCGTTGACACGATAGCCGTCCAGCGCAAATTCAGCCGTTGAAGAAATAAATACAATCGGCAGTTTATCGCCGAGTCTTCTGATTTCTTCCGCAGCTTCGATTCCGTTCATTCCTACCGCAAGAATATCCGATAAAAGAAGATCGAAATCCGCATTGTCATCCATGACTCCCTTAATCATGGACTGCATGTCTTCGAACGTTGTAATCTCGTATTCGATGTTGGCTTCTTCGAGTACCTGCTCGGTAAGTGCCTGGTTAATCATCAAAGACGTCATTTCATCATCGCAAATCGCAACCTTGAACATTTTCAATTCCCCCTTGGTGATGCTTTTGCATCTTTAAAATTATACTAAAAAAACCGCCTTTTGACAAGACGGTTGCCCTTTCGGGCGCTTTTTAGAAACGCATTTATGAATGTTTGTTCATTTCGATAATCGCTTTGGTGATTGAACTGATCAGTTCTTTGTATTCGTCAAGGAAATCTCTGTGGTTTGCCCTGATGAATGCTTCATCCGCATTTTTGCCCGCAAGCTCGAGTTTATAGGCCTTTTCAGCGATATCATCGGCACCGATGTTTCTGCACGCTCCTTTGGCAGAATGTGCGATTACTTCGTAGTTGCTCCAGTCTGCAGCCTCGTAATATGATTCAAGTCCCGCAGGAAGATTGGACGATGAAAACGTTCGTAAAATCTGTATGTAAACATTTCTGTTTCCGCCGCAGTTTCTGATACCGTTTTCGAAATTGACACCTTTTAATGAGAAAAGCATATCCTCTTCTCTCTGTTCCTTGGTCTTTACCTTGCTGGTCGGGACGGGCTTCATTTCTTCGCCGTCTACGACACGGATCTGCTTCTCAAGAGGAAGCCATCTCTTTAAGATATCGTTCAGCTGATCGACATGAATGGGCTTGGAAAGATAGTCGTTCATGCCCGCATCCTTGAACTGTTTTTCAACACCTTTTATAGCGTTTGCGGTAAGTGCGATAATAGGTATTTCCTTGGCATACTGTGAGTCCAGAGCCCTGATTTTCATGGTTGTTTCAACACCGTCCATAAAAGGCATCATGTGATCCATAAAGATCATATCGTATGTTACAAGGTGTTCTTCAATTCTGTTAAATGCTTCGGAGCCGTTATCAATCGTTGTGGCTTCAAAGCCGAATCTTTTCATGATTTCAAAAGCAACCAGAAGGTTGACCTTGTTGTCGTCTACAATCATTACACGTGCCGTAGGCGCCTTAAAGGAAATCTTAAATTCGTCGTTCTGTCTGACAACGATATTGTGATCGTTTTTATAGTTCGAAGGTCTGCCGTCCTTTACTCTCTGAGGAAGTGAAAAACTGAATGTTGAACCGTAATCCGGTGTACTGGTTGCCCAGATTCCGCCGCCCATGAGTTCAAGTAAGTTCTTGGAAATGGCAAGTCCGAGGCCGGTACCTTCAACGTTTCTGTTCTTTCTGGTATCAATCTGTCCGAAAGCTTTAAAGAGCTTGCCCATGTTTTCCTCGGAAATACCGATACCTGTATCTTTTACCTCTACTTCGAGAACACCTTTATCAACTCCCTGAGGAACCCAGACAATTTTTAATGTAATGCTGCCTCGGTGGGTGAAGTTTACGGCGTTGTTTAAGAGGTTGATTAAAATCTGTCTTATACGAAGTTCGTCACCGATCATAACTCTCGGGATATTCGGATTAATCTCGGTAATCAGTTTGACGGACTTATCTTTCAGTCTGAATTCGATGATACTTAAAACATCGTGTATAAGGGAATTGAAGTGGTACTCTTCTTCGTTAATTTCCATCTTACCGGAATCGATTTTTGAGAAGTCGAGGATTTCGTTGATGATTGAAAGAAGGCTCTCACTGGACTTCTGAATCGTCTCGACATATTCGCTCTCTTCGTCTCCAAGTTTTCTCTCCGAAAGAAGCTGTGCCATACCGCAGATGGCGTTCATGGGAGTTCTGATTTCATGGGACATATTTGCAAGGAAGTTACTCTTTGCTTCGAGAGCGTTCTGAGCCTCTTCCTGTTTTTCTTCCATCTTCTGTTTATAATTTTTTATACCGCTCGCCATGAAGACCAGCGTCACCATTCCGAAAGCGTAAAGAATCAGGTAAATGTAGTAAATCTGCGAAGGGCAGACTTTGTCGATTGCGTCCATCTGGAAAATCGCCATTGCTATTAAAATGACAGCTGAAACTATCGAATATTCAAGCATGAGTTTCCTGTCGGAGTGAAGAGCAATCATTAATGCACCGGCAAAATAAACCATGATCAACATACCGAGTGTCTGAATTTTCCATGCCATGAAATAGCTTGAAATAAGCATCGAAATATAGAAAACCCTGATTATAATCGATTCTTTTTTAACCAGTCTGAAAAGAAGCACTGTTAAAAGAATCGGAATAAAACCGATAGCCGAAAGAAGCGTTTCTTCCATTCCGAAATGGCCGAACGCATATATTACGTGGAGTACAACCACGCAGAAAAATTCGATTAAACTAAGCACCATAGTGGTGGAAAAAGGTAACATCCGCTCTCCTTTAACGTCTTACATAAAGTCTTAATTTCTCTATCGTTTCTTTGAAATTATCAAGTGCATAATCTATCTCGTCTTTTGTCGTAAGTACAGAAAAACTGAATCTCACGGTCGAATCCAGAAGATCCTTGTCAACGCCTATTGCCTTTAATGTGGCCGAAACCGCAGGCTTGTTGGATGCACACGCGCTGCCTGAAGAAATATAAATGCCTTTCTCTTCAAGAGAATGAAGAAGCACCTCGGCTCTCACACCTTTTACGGAAGCACTGACAATGTGAGGAGCACTTCCTTCTGCATCCGCACCGTTTATTGTAACACCTTCGCATTCATTTAGGCCTTTTATCATGTATTCGCGAAGTTCCCTCATGCGTGCGGTATCTTCATCGAAATTATCGAAGATTCTTTTAACCGCTGCACCGAGTCCCATGATACCGCATACGTTTTCGGTTCCGCTACGCATATTCTTCTGCTGTCCGCCACCGAAAATGATGGGCTTAATCTTAACCTTGTAAGACACATAAAGAAATCCGATACCCTTCGGACCGTGGATTTTATGACCGCTGACGGAAAGTAAATCGATGCCCATTTTCTTCGGGATTAACTTAATCTTTCCGTATGCCTGAACGGCATCAACATGGAAAAGGGTATTGGGATTTTTCTTTTTGATGATCTCGGAAATCTTCTCAATCGGTTCAACGGTTCCGATCTCGTTGTTGACTCCCATGACTGATACCAAAATCGTATCTTCCCTGATTGAATTTTCAAGTTCTTCAAGGTTTATTACACCCTTTGAATCGGTTGAAAGATATGTAATTTCATAACCCTCTTCTTTTAGAAACTCTGCACTCTGAAGAACTGCAGCATGCTCTATCGAAGAAGTGATGATATGTTTTCCGCTTCTTTTATAAGCTCTTGCAATACCGATTAATGCCATATTGTCGGCCTCGGTACCGCCCGATGTATAAATAATTTCGCTCTCGTCGCACTTAAGTGTGGAAGCGATAATTTTAGTCGTTTCTTTTATTTTTTTCTCGGCTTCAAAACCCTTTATATGCATGCTCGAAGGGTTGCCGTAATATTCGCTCATTTCCGACTTCACGGCTTCGATGACTTCGTCGAAAGCTTTCGTAGTAGCCGAATTGTCAAGATAACATTCCATGACTTAAATTTCCTTTTCAGATTTCCACAAAAATAATACCATAAGAGCGCTTATTTTTCCATTAAATAAATCTAAAAAATCCCACCGGTCACCCGGCAGGATTTGCTCATAAAAGATATAAATTTAATCAGTTTTCCACTTCAAGAACATAACCGATCCACGCAAGTACCGTCATACCGGCTGTTTCGGTGCGTAAAATACGTCTTCCGAGAGATATGGGCTTAATGCCTGCATTGACTGCTTCATCAATTTCGCTCTCATCAAATCCGCCTTCGGGACCGATGAAAATCGCTACGGTCTTGCCGGGTTTTACGTTCTCAAATATTTTTTTCGTATCATCCATTCCTTCTGAAAGTTCGTAGGGAATGATTTTTATATCGGCTCTGTCAGCATCTTTAACCGCATCGGAGAATTTCTTTACCTGTCCGATTAAAGGTACATATGCACGCTTACTCTGCTTTCCTGCTGCCTCGGCAATTGCCTGCCATCTGGAAATTTTAGAAGAAGCTTTTTTATCATCGAGCTTGACCACGCATCTTTTGGAAGCCACGGGAACTATCTCGCTTACGCCGAGCTCCACGCATTTCTGGATTATCATTTCCATTTTGTCGGCTTTCGGAAGACACTGATAGAGAATTACTTTAGAAGGAAGTTCCACATTTGCTTCTTTTATGAAAAGAAGTCTGCAGATTACCCTGTCTTCTTCAAAACTTTCAATCGCGCATCTGTACTCGTTCTCGTCTTCGCCGTTTCCGACGGAAATTTCTTCGCCCTCACGCATGCGCAGAACATTTTTGATGTGATTAAAATCCTGTCCTTCGATGATAACAGTCTTGTCGATTATATTACTTTTATCTACAAAGAAATGATACATTTTATTCCGGCTTTCTTGCAGTTATGCTTACCCACTCGCCCTGTCTTGTGACATCGAGTACCTCGAGACCGTCACGCTTCATTACATCAAGCATAAAGCCCTCTTTTTCGTCGATAATGCCCGAGGTGATATAAATACCGCCCGGCTTTAATTGATTCAAAATTACGGGCGTTAAAACGTCTAAAACGTTATGTAAAATGTTTGCAACGACTATATCGTATTTTTCATAGCCGGCCCAGTCCTGAACTTCCTTATCGCTTATGATATTACCGATAATGATTTCGAAATCTTCGGGAGATATTCCGTTGTTTAAAAGGTTCTCTGCCGAAGCATCGATTGCGCATGGATCAAGGTCCGTTCCCTTGGCATGTTTTGCACCGTACATAAGCGCTACGATTCCTAAGATTCCGCTGCCGCATCCGACATCGAGAATTTCGGTATTTTCATTGACAAACTTTTTAATCTGTCTGATACAAAGCTGTGTGGTTTCATGCGCACCCGTACCGAATGCCGTGCCGGGATCGATATGTAAAATTTTGCCTGTATGCCCGGGATTTTCAATTTCCTCCCACGAAGGAATTACAAGAAGATCATCGATGTAAAACTGATGAAAATACTTTTTCCAGTTGTTAATCCAGTCCAAATCCTCGGTCTCGGAAAGCATAACGCTTCCTTCTCCGATATCCGTAAAATCTCTGATTGCTTCAAGTTCGGTCTTAACGTTTTCAACTATCTCGTCAATGTTCAAACCTTCTTCGTCTTCGACAAAGAAATTAAGATATGCAATTCCGTCATCTTCTTCGCTTACAGGCGGAATATCCACAAACATCTTTTCTTTTTCAAGCGGCGTCAGAGGAATTTTATCTTCTATCTGCGCACCTTCAAGACCTATGTCTTCCATGTAGCAGATAATGATATCTTCAGCATCCGTAATAGTTTTAATTGTAATTTTGTGCCATTTCATTTATTTTTATTCCTTTAAATTTATTCTCTGTCCGCCAAATCAATTTTTAATGTTTCAAGATACGGTACAAACACATCCGAATCCCTCGGAATTACATATGCCGGATTTAATTCGTCGTGTCTGAAACTCTTTCGGCCTCCCTCTTTTGCTCTCTGCCAGAATATTTTTAAATACTCAAACGGAAGATAATAGAGTTCGTCTATCGAGGTGTAATAAATCAGAAAAAAAGCAACGCCTCCCTGCGCCTCAAAGTCTTCCATGAATTTGTACTGATGCTCGTGAATATTCTGAAGCGAGAATGTTTCGCTTGCACTTTCCTTTGCATCAAAGCACACGGGAATTCCCTGAACGGCGCCGATATAGTCGACGGTACTTTTCTGATCAAAATATGCAAGAGTGATGTGTCTGGTGCTCTGATCGATTTCTATCGGCGTAATCGGCGTCGGTATTTTCTGAATGAGCGCCAGACCCTCATCTCTGTATTTTTCATTTGTACGGTTTATCAGTTCCTCGAGTGCGGAACCTCTTAAACCTCTTGATTTCCAAGTTGCCATTATTTACCTGACTTATTTAGAAATTTTTAAGAGCAATAGCTGTCTTAAACATGAGAACATATTCCCAGATTAATATACCGAAAGCTCCTATTGCAGCGATAACAAGCGCTATTATTGCAATTATTCTTATAATAGGAATGAAGCAGAGAATAACGCATGCAACAACTCCTACAATAAGATATATAAGAACTTTTCTGAACGTCTCCCATGTAGATGAAAGATAATTGTCAACACCTGCAAGTATATTAACAGAACCGTTAATAAACTCGAACAGATAAAACAGGCCTGCTATTGCGGCTAATATCTTAATAATCGACTGAAGGAATCCTTCAGGCAGGAACTCTGCAACAGTATCAAACAACGTAAGCAAAATATAAGCAATTCCTGCTGCTTTAAAACAGCTTTCATCTCTGCCGAGAAGGAACATAATAACGGCGATTGCAACACCGATTGCCAGTGCGATAACACCAATCAAACCAATAACAAGATTTTCGGCGCCCTTCGAATCAAGAAGAACCGCAACTACAGCGCCGATAATTGCCAGTACAACAATTGACGGTGTACCGAGAACCGAAAGAAACGAAAAAATAAGGTAGAGTTTTCCGTTCTTATGACAGCGCTCTTTTTTATCCTGCATCAGCTTATCTTCGCGTTCTCTGTCAGAATTAAGTGAATCGTAATTAGGGTAATTATCAAACATTTCATCTCCTCCTAAAATAATAGTCCCCTTTTTAAAAAGCAGATTTTCTGCTTTCGAAAATTATTATATCATAAAATAATATTACTGTCAGATATCAGAATTGTGCTTTAGTATGACTCAATTACACAAGGTCGGTAAAATACAGCATTTAAATTGCTTTTTATGAGCAAATAAACCGGAACATGAAAAAGGATTGCCCCGCGCAGGACAATCCTCAAAAGCAACATTTTAATTTTCGATTCGGAAGGTTATTTTATATAGGCATCACTCTCCTTTAAGTGTTTTAAATTTTGTGTTTATAAAACTGCGACTTCCTCAACGGGCTCGCTTTCTTTATCAAAAGTAAGAGTGACTTTAAATAAATCTCCGTCAACATCTATTTTAAATTTACCCTTCATGGCTTCGGTCATGGTCTTTGCAATCGCAAGGCCCAAACCGTTTCCTTCCTGATGTCTGGATTCATCGTTTCTTGTGAATCTTTCGGTCAGTTCATCCGGAGAAATCGTAATGATGTCTCTGGATGTGTTTTTAAATATAATATTTATTTTGCCGTCTGTTTCTTTTGCTTCAACGAAAACCCGTGTTGAAGGAAGTGAATATTTGTAAATATTCTGCAAAAGATTATCCACTACTCTCCAGAGTTTTCTGCTGTCGGCTTTTATGTAAAGACTTTCTTCCGGAATAGCGGCAATTGTTTCAAGATTCTTTTCCTCGAATCTTTCCTCATACTCACCGAGTGCCTGTGAAAGAATCATTCCTGCCTCAAGCTTTTCCATAACAAGTTCCATATTTCCGCTGCTTGCTTTCGACACTTCCACAAGGTCATCCAGAAGTCGTTTTAATTTGTTTGACTGTCTGTTTAAAACTTCCGAGTATTCGCTTATCTTTCCCATACTTTCTGCCGCATCGGTATTCTCGTTATACGAAGCTGCTTCGGTATTGATTAAGTCTGAATAATTGATAACCGATGTGAGCGGAGTTTTAAGATCGTGAGAAACATTGGTAATAAGTTCGGTCTTCATTCTCTCGCTCTTCATTCTTTCTTCAACGGCATTATTTACAGAACCTGAAAGATTGTTAAGATTCTCGGCATGTTTTTTGTAGATGCCAAAGAAACCTGCTAAGTTAATCTTATAATCCGTATCGCCTTCAGCAAGTTTTTCACCCGCATAAAAGAGCTGACGTATCATAAGAACTATGTATAAAGCAATCGGATAAATAATGGATTTTTCAAACATAATTGCAAGAAAGAGGAGGAAAATTACAGCCGGTTCCCCAACCATTCCCGCTATACATATCGATCCGAACAGTTCCACTATAAGTATTACGGCACCTATCAGAATTGCCTTCCAGATAACCGAAATCTTTAAGTTCATTTTTGCAAACAAAGCGAGTATCTTATAGCACAAAGTGCTTTTAAAAATATTCTTAAGTTTTACTCTGTGTACGAAATTGATAAAAGCTATTATGAACAAAACGATGAAGAGACATACTGAAATTACCTCACCCTCAGCATCACCACATGAAACCGCAACACCAAATAAACAGATTTCGACAAAGATGAACAGTAATGCTGCTATATCGAAAGGAATCTTGGTAAAGAAACTCTCTTTTACTTCTCCGTCCTCATAAGAACGTCCTATTACGCTTATGAATAAAGCTGAAAATACAAGTAACAAAATGGCACTGACAACGCTCCCGACCAACACCCAGATACGGAATTGGTATTCAAGACTGAAACGTGTCAAATTACTTTTATATGCATCATCCTCCGCATTTAAATCAGGTAGAAGATAAACGCTCCATTCAATGCCTTCATCAACGCCTTTGTAAACATATTTCGTCGGAACCTGATCCGCAGAATAAGGTTCCCTGAAATAAGAGTATCTGTAAATCTCCGTCTGGCTGGAAAGAGGTGTTAAAATAAGTGCTGCAATATTTCTTTCCTTAAGGAAATAATCCGCATCTTCTTTCATATCCATGGAAAGATAATTTTTGACCGTTCTGACATTTCTTTCGGCGTTATCCTCAAAGTGCTCTTCCAAAGTACGTTCAAGTGCATTTTCGGGTCTGTATAGTCCGTTCTGTCCGATATCAACTATTGCCGCTATACAAAACAAAAGTACTGCCAGTGCACCGGCGCTTGCTGCGAATAAAAGCACTTTTGCCACGGGATGTGCAAGCCAGTATTTTTTTACTTTTTTATCTATGTTTTTTTCTTTTATGGTTTCTGTTTCAATAATTTTTTCTTCGTTCATATTCTGTCCTTACTGTCCCTCGATTTTATATCCCTGTCCCCAGATAACCTTTAAATATCTGGGCTCGTTGGGATTGATCTCAATCTTTTCTCTTATATGTCTTATATGAACCGCAACTGTTTTTTCACACCCGGGCATCATACTTTCTTCCCAGTTTTTCTCGTAAATTTCCTTGGGTGAAAATACCCTTCCGGGTGACTGCATAAGCATTTTCAATATATCAAATTCTTTGGGAGTAAGCGTTACCTCTTCGTTGTCAGCAGTTACGGTTTTAGTAGAGTCATCGAGTGTAACGCCTCCTACAGTATACATGCTTTCCGTTTTAACCTTTCCTCCGAAATCGAAGTATCTTCTTAAAGCCGAACGTACTCTCGCATTGACTTCTATCGGATTAAAGGGTTTTGTGATGTAATCATCGGCTCCTACGTTAAGCCCGAGAATTTTATCTGTATCTTCGCTTTTGGCCGAGAGCATTATTACCGGAATATTACTGAATTGTCGAATCTTGGAAAGTGCCTCTATTCCGTTCATTACAGGCATCATTATGTCAAGTATAACCAGGTGAATTTCGTTGGATTTTAAAATGTTTAGTGCCTCTGCTCCGTTTTCGGCTTCGTAAAAGTTTAAATCAGGGAATGATAAATAAATCTTCAGCGCGTTTACGATATCTTTCTCATCATCACAAATTAAAATGTTGTACATGTTAATTAACTCCCAAATATTAATTCAAGGAATCCTGCAGGTCTTCCGTACATCTATAATAATAGCCATCCGATTATTAAGAAACAAGGGGACAATTGTTTAAGATTTTATTAAGAAAGCAAAAAATATGGTTATATTTTACCCCAATAAACTATTTAACCTTACTCCAATATACTTTATAATAGTATCATGTTATAAAACTGTTTTAGGAGGTTACAGATGAAAACAGAAGCTTTGAACTGCAGATGCTGTGGCGGTGTGCTGGATGTTACATCGGCAATGGCCGTTTGTGAATACTGCGGCGCAACCAACTTTATATCGGATACGGCCGGAAAATACATTAACCAGCTTAACCGTGCCAACAAATTACGTCAGCAGAAAGAATATGACAATGCTATCCGTATTTACGACAATATTTTATCGGAGAATATTCCTTCAGCCGATATTTTATGGTTAAGAACCCTTTGCGAATACGGCATCGAATATGTTCCCGATCCTATCAGCACAAAATACTTCCCTACACTTCACAGAATAAAGGACGAGAGCATCCTTAATTACTATTCTTATCTCGATGCACTCAAACTTTCCACCGAGGAGCAGAAAGAAATCCTCATAAAAGAAGCCACAGAGATTAACAGAATTCAGACCGAATATCTGGAAATCGCAAAAAATGAGGCTCCTTACGATGTTTTCATCTGCTATAAAGAGACCGATGAAGATACAAAGCAGACCACCGAGGATGTGGCATACTGCACACGTCTTTATGAAATTCTGTCGAAGAGCGGATATAAAGTATTCTTTGCAAGAGAAACTCTTAAGAATAAATTAAGCGTTGATTATGAGCCCTATATTTTCGCTGCATTAAAGAGTTCAAAGGTTATGGCTGTTATCGGAAGCAAATCCGAATATTTTACCGCTACCTGGGTAAAGAACGAGTGGAGCCGTTTCCTTAAACTGATGGAAAAGGATACAAGCAAGCAGATATTCTTTGCATGCGATGATCCCAACGAACTTCCCCGTGCATTCAGTTTAAAACAGGCACAGCTTCTTTCACATCCTCAGGCAATGGAAATACTTGCCAAAAATATAATCAACTACCTTGCAAATATCTTAAAAGCAGGCAAGAACGGCAAAGTCGGAGCGGTTAATGCTTCCGCTTTCAATATTGACCTGGATTCTCCTGCAGGTATTCTTGCAAAAGCAAAAAAACACTTAATTCAGAAAAACTTTGCAGCAGTTTATTCCGATATAAGCGATCTGCTTGAAATCGATCCTACAAATGCAGAGGCATACTGGATTCGCACACTTGCAAATGCACGTCACAATGAAGAAAACATTATCTACTCAAAGGTTGATCTGACAGCCGACGAAGATTACGAAAAAGCACTCACATTCGCAAGCGGAGAGTTAAAGACAAAGATTGAAAAAATAAAAGACATATGCCTTGGAAATATCGATCTCCAGAAAGAATTTAACGCACAGATGGATAACGCGGCGGATGACTTCAGAAAAACTGTTGCAAGCAGTAATACTTACGCCAAAAGAAAAGATATCATAAAAGAACTTGATGATCTGAAAAAGGATTATGACAATACCCTTCTTTCGAAAATCGGCGGAGCAAAGATTATGCAGGAAATCTCCAAGAAGGTTTCTGAACTGGATACTATTTATAAAACAATCCTCGACAGTATGTCTTCGAGAAGTATTGCCGAGTACAGAAAGTTCTGTGAAGACCATCATCTTTCAAATCTCGTGGAACTCGACATGTCTTCGGAAAAGATGAAAGTTTTAAGAAGCGAATACACCGAAGAAAACAAAATACTTCGCAACAAGTATCTGATTACCGGAGGAAATTACGGTTTAAACGAAGAAATAAACAGCAGGAAAGACGCACAGGCAAAAAAGCAGGAAAAACTGAATGTTTTGGAAGAATCACTTTATGAAATCAACAGTGCCCCTTCCAATTTCGGCGAAAAACTGATGCAGATGTTCCTTGAAGATTAAAAAATTTATAAGACTAAAAAAGGTGCCTGACATGTACCGACCCCCAAAAGTTAGACCAAAAAAATCTAACGATTGGAGGTCGGTATTTTTATGTCAAAATATTCCTTTGAATTTAAGAAAAAGATTGTTTTAGAATATATCAATGGCGAAGGTGGGCTTGATTATTTAGCAA
>JAFYHV010000132.1 GCA_017538995.1 Lachnospiraceae bacterium
ACGCTTGAACCCTGTCAGATGTGTGCGGGTGCTATTGTACAGGCGAGAATTCCCCTGGTGGTAATAGGCTGCAAGAACGACAAAGCAGGCTGTGCAGGCTCTATACTCGATCTTTTTAACGTGGATAAATTCAATCACAAGGTAGAGAAAATCGAGGGCGTTCTCGAAGAAGAATGTTCTCATATGCTGACCGATTTCTTTAAGGGCTTGCGCCTCAGATTAAAATCGGAAAGGGAAATCAATGAAGATTAATACCCGACTCATAATTACATTTATTTTGTTCTTTATAGTTCCGGCTTCTCTTATGGTCGGAAGTTATCTGGTTCTGCGCCATATTTTCGGATTCTTAATTGTTGAGAAAGTCATTGTCAACGGCCAGACCGGCTACGCAATGTCGACGGAATCGCTGGTTTCTGCAATAACAGTTATTTTATGCGTAATTGTTTTAACCGGTATCGTACTGGGCAACTGGCTTATGTACGGATTCATCAAACCTATCAACCAGCTTAAAAAAGCTCTTCACAACATCGAAAACGGCGATTACGACACATCGTTAATTAAGCCCAAGCAGGGTGAATTCGAAGGCCTTTTCAAGGATTTCGAATCCATGAGAATTAAGCTTAAGGAAAACAGAGACCGAAGAAACTTAGCGGAAAAACAGAACAAGGAACTTATTGCAAATATCACGCACGACCTTAAAACACCTATCACCTCCATCAGAGGTTATGTCGAAGGTATCATGGACGGCGTAGCGGATACCGAAGAAAAAATGGACCGCTACATCAAGACCATTTACAACAAAGCCAATGCTTTGAATGCTCTTATCAACGAGCTTACCGGTTATTCTAAAATCGATGCACGTGAAATTACCTACAACTTCGGACGTATTTCCGTGGACGAATATTTCGGCGACTGCGCATCGGAAATGATCTTCGATTTGCAGGAACAGGGCGTGAAATTCGTTTATGATAACAGAGTCAAAAAGAGCACCGCAGTTCTTGCAGACCCTGTTCAGCTTAGTAAGGTAATCCACAATATCATTTCAAACAGCGTAAAATACAAGAGCCCCGAGCGTTCGGTTATCCGAATGCGCATAAAAGATATGGGCGAATATATACAGGTGGATGTCAGGGATAACGGAATGGGTATCCCCAAAGAAGATACCGAAAAGATTTTTGACAGATTCTTCCGTTCGGATGTTTCCCGAAACTCCGACAAGGGCGGAAACGGTATCGGACTTTCCATCGCAAAGAAGATTATCGAAGACCATGGCGGCAGAATCTGGGCAACGGTTGACGGTTCAGTCGGTTTGACAATTCATTTTACACTCAGAAAATACACCGACGAAATTATGGCCGATTACACCAAGGAGCCCGATCAGATTAATATCGACATAGAAAATGTCGGATATGAAGAGGAAGAAGTAAAGAAAGAAATTCCCGAAGATCCGGAGATAACAGAAGGTGATTCTTCGGACGGCCTTACAGAAGAAAAAGTTGAAAAATACAGCGAAGTTATAAATATGCTCGGCGATTTTGAAGACGAGAACTAGAAACCTTTAAACATTTAAACGAAAGAGACAGGGTGGGTTTATGAAATTACTGATTGTTGAAGACGAACTTGCAATTGCGGAACTTGAAAAAGACTATCTCGAAATGAACAACTATACCGTTGATGTTGCATTAAACGGCAAAGACGGTTTGAAAATGGCGCTTGAAGGCGACTACGATCTTGTAATCCTCGATCTTATGATTCCCGAAATCGACGGACAGACAGTCTGCAGGGAAATCAGAAAAGAGAAGGATATTCCCATCATAATCGTTTCCGCCAAGAAGGAAGACTGGGACAAGGTTCAGCTACTCGGTATCGGAGCAGACGACTATATGACCAAGCCTTTCTCACCCAGCGAACTTGTAGCGAGAGTTAAAGCACATCTTGCAAGATACAGCCGTCTTGTAGGCTCGGCTCACAGAGGAGAGAGCGAAACAATTGAAGTTAACGGCCTTAAAATCGACAAGCTTGCCCGCAGAGTATTCCTTGAAGGCGAAGAAAAATCCTTCACCGGCAAAGAGTACGATCTGCTTCTTTTCCTTGCTGAAAATCCCAACAGAGTATTCGGCAAAGAAGATCTTTTCCGTGAAATCTGGAAAGCGGAGCCCGCAGGCACAGATATTGCAACCGTTACGGTTCATATCAAGAAAATACGTGAGAAAATCGAAAAAGATTCCGGCCACCCCATCTACATTGAAACACTCTGGGGTGTAGGATATCGATTTAAGATGTAACATTAGCTAATGGATATAATATACAAAGATTCAGAAATAATAGTAGTTAATAAAGGCGCGGGAGTTCCCGTACAGACGAAAAGCATTACGCAGAAGGACCTGGAGAGCGAACTGAAAAAACTGCTTGTAAGCGAAGGGATAAAGAATCCTTATCTGGCGGTTATAAACAGGCTCGATCAGCCGGTAAGCGGACTGGTGCTCTTTGCATTAAATAAGAATGCGGCCGCAAAGCTTTCGGACGACCTTACAAAAGGACGGATTGATAAGTACTATAAAGCAGAGATTTTCGGAGAGTTTGAGCGAAAAGAAGGCGTTCTCGAAGACATGCTTTATAAGGATGCAAAGGCGAATGTGTCTTACGTGACCGATGAAAAGAGCCCGCATTTTAAGGAAAGCAAAAAGGCAGTCCTTGAATATAAGGAAGTGAGTCCGGGAAGCCTTGAAATAAAGCTTATCACAGGCAGGCACCATCAGATAAGAGTTCAATTAGCGCATGCCGGACACCCTCTTTTAGGAGATACTAAATACGGAACGGACTTATCAAGGGAAGAAACCGCTAAAAGAGGCATAAAAGAATTAAAGCTTCAGGCTTACAAATTAGAGATCAATCATCCGAGAACCGGAGAGAGAATGGAATTTCAAATCTAAAATACATTACTGAAAGGATACTAAAATGGCAAGTGAAATCAGAGATGCAAGTCTTTACGAAAGCGGAGAAAAGAAAATAGAGTGGGTAAAGAGAAACTGTGATTTGCTCAGAACTCTGGAAGGAGAATTTGAAAAGACAAAACCTTTTGCAGGCAAGAAAATTGCTCTTTCGGTTCATCTTGAAGCAAAAACAGCATACCTTTGCAAGGTTTTGAAAGCCGGCGGAGCAGATATGTATGTAACAGGTTCCAATCCTTTATCCACACAGGATGACGTTGCTGCTGCACTCGTAAAAGCAGGCATCGAAGTTCATGCATGGTATGACTGTACTGCAGAAGAATATGAAAGACATATAAGAAGCGTACTTGAAGTCGGACCGAACATCATCATCGATGACGGCGGTGACTTGGTACATATGATGCATACAGAATTTGTTGATTTAATTCCCAATGTAATCGGCGGATGTGAAGAGACAACCACAGGTATCATAAGACTTGAAGCAATGAACAAAGCCGGTGAGCTTAAGTTCCCGATGGTTAAAGTAAATAACGCAGACTGCAAGCATTTCTTTGACAACCGTTACGGTACAGGCCAGTCCGTATGGGACGGCATCAACAGAACCACAAACCTTATCGTTGCAGGAAAGATTGTAGTAGTTGCAGGTTACGGCTGGTGCGGTAAGGGTACAGCAATGAGAGCTAAAGGTCTCGGAGCAAGAGTTATCGTTACAGAAGTTGATCCCGTAAAAGCAATCGAAGCTGTAATGGACGGTTTCGATGTAATGCCTATGAAGGAAGCTGCTAAGGTCGGCGATTTCTTTATCACGGTTACAGGCTGCAACAAAGTAATTGATGCAGAAGATTTTGCAGTTATCAAGGACGGCGCAATTATGTGTAACGCAGGTCATTTCGACTGTGAGATAGATATGGCATGGCTTAAGGCAAATGCCGTAGAAACAAAGGAAATGAGAAAGAACATTCAGGGATACAAGCTTCCTACAGGTCAGTGGGTATTTGTACTCGCAGAAGGAAGACTCGTTAACCTGGCTGCAGGCGACGGACATCCCGCAGAAATCATGGATATGAGCTTTGCAATTCAGGCTCTTTCCGCTAAGTACCTTGTGGAAAAGAACGGTCAGGTTGGCTCAATGCTTATTGACGTTCCCAGGGAAGTTGACAACGATGTGGCTACAAGGAAACTTAATTTCCTTGGAAAGTACATAGATACACTTACACCGGAACAGGAAGCATATCTTAATTCCGGTTTATAAAAATGGCATAAAGTAAAAGGAGGAAAGAAGTGTA
The DNA here is from genome assembly GCA_017538995.1 of Lachnospiraceae bacterium. Classification (GTDB taxonomy): domain Bacteria; phylum Bacillota; class Clostridia; order Lachnospirales; family Lachnospiraceae; genus UBA3766. The sequence goes on from JAFYHV010000132.1 coordinate 4,238, forward strand.
CGGAACCAGCGGAAACTATTATTATGATGAACACGATGCAAAAAGAGATGAGTATCTGAAGCGTCAGGCAAATGTAATGGGAAATAAGGTTATGCTTTTGTTTAAGCTTACAATATTTAGTATTGTAATGGTTTTGGCAAGCATTGTTGTTATGCTTTTTATTGCCGTTTATACCGTTATGTACGGCGGATCGGAACAAATTGTTATGTATGCGGCATGGGGTGTTGCTATTCTGGCATTTATTATTAATTTAATTTATGGAGGAGTAGTAATATCGATGAAAGAGTTTGACGGGAAATACCTCACATCCGGTATTCTCTACATTTTAGGACAGAGTTTATCGTTAGCAAAAAATATTCTCGGAGAATATGAATCATTATCACTCTATGCAAGTCTTGCTTCACTTGCAAGTTCGATAGTTCTTTTGATAGCATTATTCTTCTTTGTTAATGCGATTAAGGATGATGTGGCATCGTTTAATTCTTATCTTTCAGGTTCTTGGGAAGGTTTCAAGAAAGCTAACATCACTATGGTAGTTATTACCGTAATAGGAGTGGCTCTGGCTATCATTTTACCGGGTTTGGGCGGATTTGTTCTTTTTATAGGAGCGCTGATAGCAATTATTATCAGTATCTGGCAGATTGTACTTCTTTATAAAACAGGCAAATCGATGCTGGCATTTAAAGAAGGATTTTAAAATATCATAAAAGAAAAAAGTCGTGCACAAAACTGTGCACGACTTTTTTTTGTTATGGGTCGTGACCCTGTTGAGCTCGCGAAGCGTGCGAAATATAAACCACCCGCTATGCGGGTGCGCGGTGTGTGTTATACAAAAAAATCACCTTTCCGCTATAATGAGGTTGTTCAAGCCAAACAAATAGCGAAGGGA
>JAFYHV010000133.1 GCA_017538995.1 Lachnospiraceae bacterium
GTGTCTTTAATCTGCTGGTTTAATACGTTTAAGTTTCTTGTTGCTTCTGAGTAGAGTGCCGAATACTTGTCTGAAACCTGAAGTGCGTTCTGGTAGCTTCCTTCCTTGGCTTCTGCATCAAGATTTAAGAGCGCGATCTGATTGTCGATTTCTGCTTTGTCAAAGGAAACAAGCAAATCGCCTTTCTTAACTTCTTCGCCGGCCTTAAAATATACTTTGTCGACTTTAAGATTCGTGTCTGCAAAAAACATATCCGAATCATTGCTTACTACTGTTCCGTTTAACTCAAGCACCTGCTGCATATCGGATTTGGCAATTGTGTATGAGCTTACCTTTACGGCTGCCTTCGCATATATCGAAGCGATGCTGCCTGTAGCAACAACCACTGCAAGTGCGCCTCCGATGATTGCCATTGTTTTTTTCTTTAAGATACTCATTCTAAGTCCCTCTTTTCTTTTATGATTAACTTTCTTTTCTAATTCCCTGCATTTCTTTCGTCCTGCAATCTTAATTTATCAAAAAGATGTTTGGAAGTCTTAAAGTGTATCTTGTGCAATTCTTAACTGTTTCTTAATTTTTTTATGAGAATTATTAAAAGCCCGAAAGAGGCGGTTTCTCTCGGGCTTTTGGGGACGAATTTTGTGTTTATAGGTTTTATAAAAATGTATTTTGGTTTTATTTTATGTTAGATTTTTTAGTTAAAAGGTTTTGTTGTAATTTATCGGGAACCGCCCCCGTGGGGGATAACTACAGTTTGCAGTAAGAGATTATTCTTTGATCTTCTATCCTGTAGCAGACATAAACCGTGGTGTCGTCGAAGTCAAATTCATAATCTATGCAGGAAGTAGTTTTTCCGTCGTCGCTGTATCTTTCCGAATCGGCAATTACTTTATTCGGTTCGCCGTAGCCGAAGTTTTTGGAAAGATAATTCTGTACGAATGCCTGTCCGTCGGCTTCTTTTGCTTTTGCTTCATCGAATGTGTAGAGTTTGACGCCGTTGAAGCATTCGTATCCGTTTTCGGAGAGCATCATGGGAGACATGTCGTCGGCAATAATTCTGAAATTGTAGGAGGTAGCGTAGCCGAGGCCGAGCTGATAGTAATCGATGTCGTATACCGTAACTTCTTCGCCGCTCTGGATTCCGACATTTTCAAATCTGTCTACGAGTACAATCCAGGAATCGTCGGTTGTAACACCGTAAAAGTCTTTAAGGTATTTATCGGCCAATGCTTTGACTTTTGCATCTTCGCTTCCCTCTTTTATGGGCGTTGATTCAAGTGCCATATTTACTCCGGGCTCGATGCCTTCTTCTATAAGTCCCTGAACATTTACGTATCTCTTCTTTGCATCGTGGTCGATATATTCAAGCAGCTGTTCGTCAGTCATTTCGCCCGCGGGAAGATATACGATGTTGTCTTCGGTAATGTATGCGAGTTCGCCGTCTTTCATCTCGGCTTTGGTTTCATAGTGGGCCATGCTTGTTTCGGGGAAGACGCCCTTGTCGTAATATTCTCTTTCAAGTTTGATTGATCGTAAAATCTCCGCATCGGTCAGCTCTCTTGAAAAACCTTCGTCGGTGCAGATGAATACGTCATTATCAACCTCGGTCTGGTATCCCTGATATTCTTCTTCATCCATGTTCGCAAGTCTTGCTTTGTATCCAATAATCGCTGCGCTTGCACCGATACCGGTTACTGCGAAAACTGCTGCGATGATGATAACTGCCGAAAGTGCCGTAGCATACTTAAATCTGAAATCTGCAGTTCTTCTTCCCTTGATGCAGTTTCTGTATATAGATCTTTTCATTTCGTCACTGATTTCGATATTGGAAATCAGGTCTTTATTGATTTTATTTTCCATAAACAAACTCTCCTTTGTACTTAACGCTTAATTTTTCTCTGGCGCGCTGTAATCTTTTCTTCACCGCGGAAGGCGTGGTATGAAGGATTTCTGCCACTTCTTTTACGGTGTAGCCTTCGATATAAAAGAGAATCACTACGGACTTAAGTTTGTAGTCTAAATCCCAGACGAGGGATAGGATTTCCTTGTCGCTTCCGCTTAAACCGTCTGTAATTACGAGTGTTTCTTCCATATCTTCCAAAGAGATGTTTACATGTCTTTTGTGAAATCTTAAAAATTCTTTACATTTATTTTGAGATACTTTTATGAGCCAGGCTTTTTTATGCTCCTCACTCTCAAACTCGGGTTGCTTTGTATAATAAATCAGAAAAGTCTCCTGTAGCACATCCTTTGTATCCTGTTCGTTTTTCAGAATCAGAAAGCAGATTTTATAAAGCATGTCGCTGTATCTGTTGATGACTGATTCCAAATCAACATCTTTGCTTTTCATTTATGAACTCCTTTGCTGTCATAAAGGTATTCGCGAATGACCTTTTCACTATAAATACGTTTGAGGGAGCGAAAAGGTGACAAGTTTTGGAAAAATTTTTATTTTTCTCATAAAAAAGGCCTGCACCAAATCGATGCAGGCCTTCGTGGTATTTAGTTAATTTTATGCTTCGGGTTCGATCATTCCGTATGTGTTGCCTTTACGTTTGTAAACTACACAAACCTGATCTGTCTCTGCATTCTGGAATACGAAGAAGTTGTGTCCTAAAAGTTCCATCTGAACGCACGCATCTTCGGGATACATCGGCTTCATATCAAATTTCTTTGATCTGATAATCTTAATCTCGTCATCGTCTGCGAAATCTTTTTCGATGTAATCCTGTTTGAAATTATCACTGTTCTGCTTATAATTTACAAGTTTGCTCTTATATTTTTTAAGCTGTCTTTCAATAATCTCTTCTACTAAATCAATTGATACATAAAGGTCGTTGGAAACCTGCTCGGATCTGATGATGCTTCCCTTAACGGGGATAGTAACTTCGATCTTCTGACGGTCTTTTTCAACGCTCAATGTAACATGTACTTCTGTGTCGGGAGTAAAATACTTCTCAAGTTTTCCTATCTTCTCCTCTACAGCCTCGCGTAAACCCGGTGTAACATCAATATTTTTTCCAATAATAATAATGTTCATATAGCCACCCTCCGATACAAGTATTTGTAGTTTTGACTACGCATATATTATACCAAAATAATTATGCTTATTCAATGTTTATAAGTTTGAACATTTTGTTAACGGAAGTCCTCGGTGAAACTTGTGACTGCGTTGGCGCCGTCAGCTACTGCGGTTACAATCTGGCGGAGTCTCTTGGCTCTGACATCACCTGCGGCATAAACGCCCTTGATATTGGTTCTGCAGTCCTCGTCGGCGATAATATAGCCGCCTGCGTTGCACATAAGGCCGTCAATCTCGTTCTTTACGGGAGTGATACCTACAGCGATAAATACGCCGTTTACAAGGAGCGAGAAGTCTTCGTTGTCTTTTACGTTTCTAAGTGAGAGTGATTCGACTTTGTTGGTGCCGTTGATGCTCTCAACTACGGTATCCCAGAGGATGTTTACGTTATCGCATTTTTTAAGGCTCTCCTGAAGCGATGCTGCCCCGCGAAGTTCGCCTCTTCTGTGGATGAGAGTAACGGATTTTGCAATTCTTGAAAGGAAGATTGCGTCTTCGATGGCCACGTCACCGCCGCCTACTACCGCAACGTCTTTCTTTGAGAAGAACGCACCGTCACAGGTTGCACAGTAAGATACGCCGCTGCCTGCGAGCTTCTCTTCGCCCGGAACATTAAGCTTCGAATGAGTTGCGCCCGATGCAATGATGATGCCTTTGCTTTCAGCCACTCCGCCTGTGTCGTAATGAACGATAAAGCGGTCGTCCTGGTGATTGATGCTTTTAATCTCATCATATATAATCTCGGCGCCGAGGCTCATGGCATGCTCTTTCATCTTTGTGCCGAGCTCAAATCCCGAAATACCGGGTAATGCCGGATAATTATCCACTTCATAGGTCTGTGCCATCTGTCCGCCACAGCCTTCTTTTTCTATTACAATCGCGTTAAGACGTGCTCTTTTAGCATATATTGCAGCTGCCAAACCGGCAGGTCCCGCACCTATTATCACAAGATCGTACATAAAAATGCCCTCCCCTTTAATTTAACATGATTATTTTATCACATCATTTTTACAATTTCCACTGTTTCTTGTATATAAGTTGCGTTTCAAACACAATATATAGTGAGCCAATTGGGGACGGTTCTATTTTGGCCTTTTTTACCATTTGGGGACGGTTCCGTTTTGGCAAAAAAAGCCAAAACGGAACCGTCCCCAAATGGCTCATAATTTTCCGCTTGCGCTTCAAAAGTCGAGTATGTATAATATTTTTTGGTAAATTTATGCTTTATATAAGCTTTTTATAAGATAAGGAGATTTTTATGGAAAGAAAAGTTGGTACAGTATCACGCGGTATCCGCTGTCCGATTATCAGAGA
>JAFYHV010000134.1 GCA_017538995.1 Lachnospiraceae bacterium
AAAAAAGGCTTTGATACTTTTGGCGCGGTGTTAGTTTGTGATGGTCAAATATTAGAAGAGGCTGAGAATACGGCTGATTATGAAAAAAAGGTTTTTGGTCATGCAGAATTTAATCTTGTACATAAATGTGCTAATAAATACACAGATGACATTTTAGAAAAGTCTGTAGTTTATACAAGTTGTGCGCCATGTGAAAGATGTCTTGCAGCAATAGCCTCACTTGGAGTGCATCAGGTTGTATGTGGAGTTTCATATAAAGAATTCTGCAAACTACTTCCGTTTGATTATCAGGCAGTAGATAGAGAAGGTTTGCTTAAGCAACTTGGAATAGATATGATACTTACAGAATCCGTGCTTGAAGAAGAAGGCATGCATGTTTTTGAGTGGTGGGGCGGAGAATATCGTCCGTTAGAAGAATTGATAGCGGAGATGGACGAAGTGAAAAAGAACAACAGGGAATAGTTTGAAAAAAATCCAATTTGTCGAGATAAGCGAATGGCCTTTTATCTCGCAATATAACTTGTTTGTTATAAACATAACTACCGAGTAAAATTGAAAGTTAATTAAGAAACTTTCAGTTTTATCGACTAAGGATATATTACAGCAAATTTAGTTTTTGCTCCTTAACCAATAAAAAGTGACTTAAGGAGCAAAAATGATTGATTTAAATGACGAAAGAGGTAATTCGGAATATGACATATTTTGTTGAAGGTATACAGGGAAGCGGTAAAAGCACCCTTGTAAAGCTTTTATCAGAGAAATGTCCCGATCGTAAAGTGCTGGAGGAAGGTGATTATTCTCCGATTGAACTTGCATGGTGTGCATATATGGGAATGGAAGATTATCAGGCTGCGCTGGAAAAGTATCCTTATTTGAGAGCGGAGATTGAACTAAAAACCCATTTTGAAGATGAGCATGCTGTTGTCTGTTATACAAAGATCAGGACTGATGACCGGAGTTTTTATCAGGAAATGGAAAAATATGAGATTTATAACAACCGTGTGTCACCGGAACATTTCAAAGAAATTGTTTTGAATCGTTTCATTAGATGGAACGGCGCTCCAATGATCACTGAGTGTGCTCTTTTTCAAAATATCGTTGAGGATATGATACTCTTTAGGGATATGAAGGACGAAGCCATCATAGAGTTTTACAGAGATATTAAGAAGGCCATAGGTGATAAGCAGATACATATTGCATATCTTAAGGCAGAATCTGATGATATAAGAAGAAATCTTGAGACTGCACGGCACGACCGGGTTGACGACAAAGGCAATGAAGTTTGGTTTGCAATGCTTTGTGACTATTTTGACAACAGTCCTCATGCAGTCAGAAACGGACTTGCGGGCGAGGATGGTTTGGTCAGACACTGGATGCACAGACAGGATCTTGAACTTAGGATTTGTGAAGAACTGTTTCCTGATCAGCATACGGTATTGTCCTCGAAATTGTATGAGGAGAAGGATATTGAAAATATGTTTGGATAGCGAGTTATATCGCAATTTTTCTGAAAAGATTAATTGAGATTTGCTGAGGTAAATAAATGATTCAAGTTTATAGATAGAAAATTACAGTTTGGATATATACAAGGTGAATTAATGAGCATAAGAACAAATTATGAAATGCTTTTGGGGAGGTAAACTGAAAATGACAGTCAGGGAATTATTTGACAAGTATTGTAAATTCGAAGATGGTGAATATATAGTCCACGGACAATGTGTTACTCTTGAACCGGCCACGGAAGAGGAACTGGAAAGCTTTAAGAAATTATGTGCGGAATACAATGTTGAACAACGCATTGTCGATGAACTGGTCGATTATTATAGCCAGAACAATAGTTTTTTCGGCTACACTACATGCGATGACAGATTACTTTTTGAATGGTGGCAGGATGATATCCAACGCTCTATATGGCTGGGTTGTGTTGATGACGATTGCTTTATTTATGATGATATTGATCATAAATATGCGATTGGATTTGCAGGAAGCAAGGATTTTGGAGAGTATGACACTTTGATGGAAATGTTGGAGGCATATCTCAAAGAAGGCTTTGAAAATGGATGGAACGAATAAACAGAGCATTATATTATGAGGAAAGTTGAATGAAAAATAAAAGGGTCAATTTGCTGGCGCTTATTACATTAAGTATATTTTTTTCTTTATTCTGCGGATGTTCGGGAAAAAATAAAGCATATTCATATGATTTGAATAATATTACTTACAGTAAATATTTATATATAACCAAAACGGTATATTACAAAGATAGAGTAGAAATCCATATGGAAGGCGATAATTTATCAATAAGCGATCTTAAAATTACAAATCCTGAAATAAATGCTGCTCATATATCCACAAAAAATAATAAGTTAATAATTTATTCGAATAATCCTGAACAAATAACATCTTTAGATATTTCGTATGATTGGTGGTTTGAATGCAGGTTCAGATACTTAGATTCAGATAAATATGCAAGTGTATGGCGAGAATGTGTTGATGATGGAGGATGGTTAGATTACGAAGGGGATGAAAAATCATTCTTTACTCAAGCTGATTATGATGAACAGGAAAAAAGGGTTGAGCGTACATTCGAAATTGCTCAGTTAATAAATGAAAACAGCAACGTGGATATTGAACTATTGGGAGAAGCGAGAGAATCATTAGTAGATTATCCGGATTCTTTTAGTAATCCGGATGGTGTTGATGCGTACGGATTCGATTATCCCCGATATTCGGGAAATTATTATTGGACACAGATTTATGTAGAAGGTGAATCATTTGATTTGCTGGGGATACATATAGGTGATAACATTTCTGATATTTCAAGAGTTATGGACAAATATGAATTTGAGTTTTCAGAGACGACAGATAAAGTGTATTCATCAAAAAAAGCAGATCATATTGACGTGTATGAAAATGAAGATGTGCATTTTTCGTTTTATCTAAATGGGGATGAACTCGTATATATGTTGGTATCTGTATACTCTGATCAGCCATGGATTCATGAATATAATTAAGAAAATTACAGTTTTTCTGAACAGATTAACTTTCAGTAAAACTCGCTATGGAGGGTGAAGTGTATGGGGAGTATAGAAAAGTATAAGAAATACTTTACAAAGGAATACTTGATGGGGCCGAATTCTTTTAGGCTACTTGATGAATTGATCAGAAGATGTCCTGAAGATGTGAAATTTGATCGCACTTTGGATTTGGGATGCGGATTTGCATTAACATCGCTATTTATTGCCAATGAAACAGATGCTAAGCACGTTTATGCGTTTGATCTTTGGGTTTCTGCAACTGAAAACTATAAAAGA
>JAFYHV010000135.1 GCA_017538995.1 Lachnospiraceae bacterium
GAGGTGATCAAGCATTGTCTGTGCAACAGACATATCGTTGTCGTAAGGAACCTTTGTCTCGAGGATGCTCCAGTCGCCTGTTTCCTTAATATATGCAGAAACTGAAAGGATGAGCCATAAAGGATCGTCGGAGAAATCACCACCGATATCAGCATTACCCTTCTTTGTAAGAGGCTGGTACTGATGATAGCAGCCACCGTCAGGGAACTGAGTTGAAGCGATATCTATGATACGTTCCTTTGCTCTGTCGGGAATCTGATGTACAAATCCGAGAACGTCCTGGTTTGAATCTCTGAAGCCCATACCACGTCCGATACCTGATTCAAAGTATGAAGCGGAACGTGAAAGGTTGAATGTTACCATACACTGATACTGGTTCCAGATATTAACCATACGGTCAACCTTGTCATCGGGTGTAGTAACGCTTAAGATGCTGAGAAGCTTGTTCCAGTAAAGTTTGAGTTCTTTCATGCCTTCTTCAAACTTTTCGGGTGTTGAGTACTTCTCGATCATTGCTTTGGCTTTTACTTTGTTGATTGTCTTGCCGTCTGCTTCGAACTTCTCTGCCTGAGGCATTTCAACATAACCAAGAACAAATACAAGTGTCTTTGTCTCACCGGGCTTAAGAGTAATCTTCTTATAATGAGAAGCGATGGGTGCCCAACCGTCTGCGAAGGAGTTAGTTGCCTTGCCGGCTAAAACTGCTTCGGGATTGTTAAATCCGTTGTAAAGACCAATGAATGAATCTCTGTCTGTATCATAACCGTCGATAGCGTCATTTACGGAATAGAATGCGTAATGATTACGACGATCTCTATACTCTGTCTTGTGATAAATAACAGATCCGTCAACTTCTACACGTCCTGTAGAGAAGTTACGCTGGAAGTTGTTGGAGTCGTCCTGAGCGTCCCAGAGACACCATTCTGCGAATGAGAAGAATGCGAATTCCTTATCAGCAGAACCTTCGTTTGTAAGAACAACCTGCTGAACTTCTCCGTCATAATCCTGAGGTACGAAGAATGTTACATTAACCTTTAAATCATTCTTTTTACCTGTGATCTTGGTATAACCCATACCGTGACGGCATTCGTACTCGTCGAGCTCTGTCTTAACAGGTGACCAGCCGGGATTCCAGATTGTACCGTTATCATTAATGTAGAAATAACGTCCGCCCATATCGATGGGAACGTTGTTGTAACGATAACGTGTGATTCTTCTAAGACGTGCATCCTTGTAGAAAGAATAGCCGCCGGCTGTGTTTGAGATTAAAGAAAAGAATCCCTGAGTTCCGAGGTAGTTAATCCAGGGATAGGGAGTCCTGGGAGTGGTGATGACATATTCTTTGTTGGCGTCATCGAAATAACCAAATTTCATGCTGTAATCTCCTTAATTAATTTTTTATATCAGGGCCCGTCTGCTCACAGGCCTAAATATTAGTATACAATAAAGCACCATATTAAGCATCGGCTATTTTACGAAATACTTAATACGTTCTCATAAAAGAAATTAAATTTCGTTTTCGTCGTCGATAACGGTAATGATGATTTCGTTGAAAAGTGCTACATAATCACTTACAAGGCCCATCATTGCACCGAGTTCTTCCTCTGAAATTTCGAATTTAGCAGCGATTTTTTTGAGGAATTCATATTCTTTGTCGTCATATTCGCCGTCGGTGTTCATAATGCCGGCTGCTTCGAAAAGAACGACCTTCTTTTCTCTTTTATCACAGGACTTTGCAAGTCCGTCAATTATTTCATCCAAAGACAATATTGCTTCTGCTCTGGGTGCGATTTTCATTTCATTAGCAAACTTGAGAAGCATTTCGCTTTCTGCTTCATCAACGTAACCGTTTTCCTTAGCTGCTATAACCGCAAGCTGTAAAAACAAGTCTTTTTGATCATCCTTAAGAATTTCCAGAAACATTGTAATCACCTGCCTTTTATGTTTTTTGCTTTTTTACTCGCATATATGCAATATTATACCATAAGAAATGTCATTCTTCACTCAGAACTTTTCTTGAATTTAATTATATTTAAGATATAATAAATATGTTTGGTAATAAATTATACTTATCACCAGTGAAAGGATTTCTTTATATGTATTATTCGAACATAATCGATTTAATCGGAAATACTCCGCTTTTATCCCTAAAAGAAAGTACCGGCTATAACATTTACGCTAAAGCCGAATTTTTAAACCCCGGCGGCTCCATCAAAGATCGTATAGCCAAGAATATGATTGAGGTTGCCGAAAAAGAAGGAAAATTAAAACCCGGCATGACAATCGTCGAGCCCACCAGTGGCAACACAGGTATCGGACTCGCACTCTGCGGTGTCAGAAAAGGCTATAAAGTTATCATCGTAATGCCTGAGAACATGTCAGAGGAAAGAAAGAAAATCATAAAAGCACTCGGTGCAGAGCTTGTACTCACGCCTCCGGAACTCAGTGTGGACGGTGCAGTTGAAGAAGCTGTAAGAATCGCTTCAAGCTCAGATGAATATTTCGTACCCCAGCAGTTTAAAAACCCCGCAAACCCCGATATTCATTACAGAACAACCGCTGTAGAGCTTTGTGAACAGTTAGGTCAGAAAATCGATATTTATATCTCGGGTATCGGTTCGGGCGGAACACTTCAGGGTGTTGCAAAATATCTCCTTGAAAAGAACCCCGACACAAGAATCGTTGCAGTTGAACCTAAGAACGTGTCCGCACTTCTTGGTGACGAGCCCGGTCTTCATCAGATTCAGGGTATCGGCGACGGATTCATTCCCGACATTCTCGATACATCAATCATTACCGACATTGTAACGGTAACCGATGACGACGCCATCAATACAGCAAGAAGCCTCGCACATGTTCAGGGCCTTCTGGTCGGCACCAGCGCAGGCGCAAATGTCTGGACAGCAATGCAGATGGCTGAGAAGTACGGTAAAGACAAAGTTATCGCAACAGTTCTTCCGGACAGAGCAGAAAGATATTTCTCAACAGCGTTAATTTAATTCCAAACATAAAAAACTTCCGTTTTCACGGAAGTTTTTTTGATGCTTTAATTTCTCTGTTTTAGTTATTAGAAGAAGGGAAAATTGTAAGCTTGTCGCCTGTGTATTCAATGTTCTTTGAGAATGCAAGAATTGCTCTTACAATAGGTGCAAAGAAAATACAGCATACACAGATTCCCACATCTCTGCCGAAAGCTTTGGCAATACCGAAATTCATTACGCCGTTGGCAACCATAATTACAAGCCATACTATCGGTGCAACAATTAATGCAACCCAGGGGATACCCGAGCAGGGCGAAAGTACCATAGCTGCTGTAAACATAATGAATATTACCAGCGATGTAGGTTTGGTAAGTGCAAGATCTGCCATCGTATAATAGTTATAGAACGGAATAATTGCTTTCCAGCCGGGCTCTCCTGCCTTTTCGAAAAGCTTCCAGTTGCAGATAATTACGAATGCTACAAACGCAAGCATAATCACGGCAAATACCACAAAGAAAATTATATAAACAATTAAGAATGATGATAAAAAAATGGCGGATAAAGCATCCGATGCACTACTTCCGTAATTTGACATATTATTTCTCCTAAAAGAATATTATTTTATAACGAATGCCGGACTCATGCGAGCCCGGCAAATCGCATATATCTTATTTTTGTTTAATCACTGAGGATTACTGGATGTCGTTCTCGTCGAAGATATCTCCGCATTCAGGACAGAATTTAGGAGGATTCATAGGATCTTCGGGTTCCCATCCACACTTGTCGCACTTGTACATAGGTGCGCCTTCAGGTTTCTTTGCTCCACAGCTCTGGCAGAACTTGCCCTGGTTAACTGCGCCGCATGAACATGTCCAGCCTGCTGCATCAGGTTTCTTAGCTCCGCACTCTGCACAGAACTTACCAGTGTTGCCATCTTTACCGCATGAACACTTCCATCCGATGATAGGTGCTGCTGCGGCAGCTGCTGCCTGCTGCTGCTGACCCATAGCAAAGAGGTTTCCTGCGTTCATTCCGCCGCCTGCGTTCTGTGCCATGTTAAGTCCTGCAAATGCCATCATAGGACCTGTAGATTCGTTTGCTGCTGCATTTTCCATAGCGTTTGCTGTAGCTGTTGTCATACGAGCTGCTGCCATGTTTACGTTTGTGTAAACTGCTGTATCCTGGAACTGTTTAATTCTAGCTTCGTCTTCTTCGGTAGCCTTTAATGTATTGAATGTTACATCAATGACTTCCATACCACGCATCTTGCCCCATTTTTCGGAAAGCTTTTCGTTAAGCTTTTCAACGAGGATGTCAGTCTTTGTGGTAATAGCAGAATATCTGATACCTACGCCGTAATCTGAAAGTGCACCGAGAGCAGGCTGAAGAGCTGTCATAAAGTCAGATCTCATAATGCTCTGAAGTTCTTTCTTATTGTATGAATCGCCTGCAAAGTTTGCTGCGATGAATGCGTAGAAACGGATAGGATCCGAAATGTGGAATGTATATTCACCGTTAGCGATAAGTGAAATATCACCCTGGAATCCTGTTACCTGGTCTGCGATGAAGAAAGGAATAGGATTGCTTGTTCCCCAGAGGTTGTTTCTTACTTCAATAGTATTGATGTAGTAAACTCTCTGTGTTTTGGGAATTTCCTGTCCGAATGCCCAACGCTTACCAACTTCCTTGAATGTATCAACGACGCTCTGTCCAAACTTACCTGTTAAGAGTCCGCCGATGATTGAAGGCTCGGTAGATGAATCATATACGTACTGTCCGGGCTCTGCGCAGAAGTCTGCAACTTTGCCTTCGTCAATAATCAAAGCTGCCTGTCCGGCATTTACTTCAACGATTGAACCGTTGCTGATTACATTATCGTTACCTTTATTAACACCTTTTTGATTTCTTTTTTTACCTTTTACTGCAAGAACTCCGTCAGCGAATGCGTCACAGTAGAAGTACTCAAGATACTGATCTTCAACAGTATTTCTGGCTGCACCCATAAGGTTGCCAAACATGTTTTTGCCTGCTGCTTTTGCTTCCTGACCAATTTCAGCAGCTACTTGTTTAATGAATCCCATTTATAGTTCCCTCCTATAATTTGTACGTCATGTTTTCTGACGGTTTTAATTGTAGCATAATCAACACCTAAAGTCCATAAAATTGACTTAAATCTCTTTGATATATATAATATGTTAAGCTAAAATCAACCGAGTGGTAAAATATGAAAAAAGAAATGACCCCCAACAGAAAAATACCGGTTAAAATTCTCGTCGGAATCGCAGTTTATATTGTTTCATATCTGCTTTCGATAGCTATACTTTACTCACTTTCGGGATTTTTTCATTACAGCAATACTTTTATCGGTTCAATGTCTTCTTTAATCGCCGCTGTTGCTTCGTTTTTTACGATAACGAAGGACGAAAGAGGCGCTCTTTTTTATAATCCAAAAACATGTTTAATAAATAAGAAATATATCTTACCGTATATATTATTTGTAATATTACTGGCTTATTCGCTGACCGTAGTCTTTAATTTTCTTTTTTCGAAAATTCCGTGGGAAATCTTCGGCAGTAAATATATAGTCCAGGATAACGATTCCTTTTACGGTATTCCTTTTTATTTAAGAATAATAGCTTATGTGTTCATAGGACCGTTTGCGGAAGAAATGCTTTTCAGGGGCGTGGTATTCTATCGTCTTAGAAAAGTTGTTATCTTTCCGATAGCCGCTCTCGGATCCGCATTTTTCTTCGCGCTTTATCACGGAAATCTCATGCAGGGCATTTACGCAGTATTCATGGGATTTGCAATCTGCATGTGCATGGATGCGGGCGGAAGTTTCTTATATGCGCTGCTCTTTCACATGGCTGCAAACCTTGTTTCAAACCTCTGCTACGAGTTTGAATATATAAATAATGTAGTTTATTCGATTCCCGGAATTGCGGTATGCTTTGCATATCTTGTGGTTGCCATAATACTTTGTTATGTCTTCAAAAGTAAGTTGACTAAAAAAGACAAGCAATGTTGATAACTTTGCGTATTTACATAAAACTGTTGATAACTTTGTGTAAAAAGTGGCTTTTTCCCTTATTTATGGGCATTTTTTATCAACATAATATATTTGATAACTTTTTTCATAAACACACTTTCGTCGCAAATATGTTCGTTGAC
>JAFYHV010000136.1 GCA_017538995.1 Lachnospiraceae bacterium
ACTGGTTAAAAATGTAAATGAAGCAATTGAATCATATAAGAATGACGGATTTGATATAATTTACATCAAGCACATTTTGCCCAAGATAATGTGGGGTGTCGGATTCTCAATTAAAGGAACTGAAGGTGCAGAAATGTACGACGGCGTAAAAATTGTTTCCGATCTTTGCTTTGAGAAAAATCATTCTGATACATTTACTGCAAAAGCATTCCGAGAGCATGTTGCGAATGCAAACTACGAAGAACTTTTTCTATGCGGACTCGATGAATGCGGCTGCGTAGGTGCAACTGCCAAAGGTGCGGTGAAAGCCGGAATCAAAGTCAAAATGCTTACGGACTGTATCGGCAGAAGGTTTCCTGAGAAGAAAGTTCAGGCCAAGAGAGATGAACTGACATCTATCGGCGTAGAATATATTTAGTATGATTATTGGAAGTAAATTATGACATTCGAGCAATTCTTAAAACAAGTACTTAATATTTTAAAAAAGATACTGTTTTTGTATTTATTCTGGCTTTTCTTCAGGCTTGCGGTAATCGGTCTTATTTTGCCTGTTATTCCACAGGTTCCGTTTTTTGTGCTTAGTTTTATGTTCCTTGCAGGAGCATCGAGGCACTTCAGAAAATTTATTGTTTCCACAAAAATATTCAACAAATTTTTCAAAGGATATGTCGACAGACATCCGAGGATTGCGGCATTCTTTTATGAGCCTGTATAGCAGGGTATCGGAAAAGGATTATTGAACAAAATGAAAAAACAAAAAAATATAAAAAGAATAGTTATATCAGTATTTACTTTGATGCTTTCTGTTATGGTTTTAGGATGTCAGCCCAACACACTGAAAATGCTGGCTTCATATATGGAAGACAGATATCCGGGGAGTGATTTTACGGTAGATCATAATGAGCTCGTTTCGTATGACAGGGAATACTATATTACCGAAGTCTTTTATAAAAATGATATGTTTCCTGACGGTGAAATCAGAGCACATGTTATGCTTCAAAACGGACAATGGGTTTATAAAGATAACTATATGATGCTTTTGAAAAGAAGCGAAATTGAAGAATATATGCAGAAAACTGCGGAGGAGAAATTCGGAAGTTGTAAGGTATTTGTAAATTTCGTAAGTTCGTATTTGCCTTCATCCTTTCCTGTTACGGCAGATGCAGATGAAGTTCTTGATAATTGCAGCGTGGAGTTAATTATATATATTCCCCCAAGCAGCCCGAAGAATACGGATTATAAAACGCAAACCGACGAATTCCGGGATGAGTTGCTAAACGATGGGCATGCAAATGTTTTCGGTACTGTCTGGAGAATTGATTCGCAGCCTTTATATGATAATTTAAGTGCGCCATTCAGTGCAGCAGAAATGGATAAATATGAGGATGTCAGTAAAAAAGTAGGCTCTTTTGGCCAATTTCCTTATTAGGACAAAAAAATTTTTGCAGGAAGGATAAAAAATGCTTAAAAGATTTCTTATAGTTTTAGGTGTAATTATATTATTGGTAGCCGGTGTTTTTGGCTTCCAAATTTTCCGGTATCTTCGTGAAACCGAGAAATCTGACAGAGCGCATTACACCTGGGTTGCGCACATGTCGTACTTTGCTGAATACATAGAAGAAAATGGATTTGGCGAATTTGGAAACGGAACTCATGAATTCTTAGAGACACGGAAATTTAAAAGTGTCGAGGAAATGGGTGCTAATTTGCCTGCAGGCTTTTCTGATGCAATCAAAGATGCACTGTCATCCGGTGTGTCTGTGAATGGTTTTGATTTAAAGAACAAGCAGGTCACTATATATGAAATTAATCCTGATCTTCTGCCTTTGGAAGAAGAGGGAAGTGATACGGAAACTGATTGCCATTACTGTGTTTTTGAGTACCCGGATAATACTTATCGTTTTGCGTTGATTATAGCAATACAATATACTCGTTAAGACTAATAAACTAGCGTAAAATACCGGAGAAAGACAATGAAGACTATTATTACAGTACAACATACACAATCGGTTCACCATACGAATGGTATGGTTGGTTCCTGGACCGACTGGGATTTAACTGAACTTGGTAAAAAGCAGGCAGATAAAATCGGACAGAAATTAAAAGATGAGCTTTCGGGAAAAGAAGGGGTTATGTATTCTTCAGACCTTAAGCGTGCAAAGCAGACGGCAGACGAGATAGCAAAATATCTGGGCGTTGAGATAATTTTAAGAAATGAATTAAGAGAAAGAAACTTAGGAAAGTGTTGCGGAAAATCCGTTGAGTGGCTTCGCGAAAATCTTGAATGTGATGAAAAGACGGTTGATGACAGACTTTTCTCGGACGGAGAAAGCAGACGTGATGCATGGAATCGTCTTTTACCCTTTTATGAGGAAATAATGGCGAGTGATAAAGAAAACATTGTCATCGTTTCTCACGGCGATCTTTTAAGCATTTGGAATGCGATGTTTATCGGACTTCCGCTTGAATCCTATTATGATATAGATATTCACGGCCCGGCAGGCGGAGTATCTAAAATGCTTGTATTTGATGATGGAAAACATTGTATAAGACATATAAACGATATGTCATATTGCAAGATGGATGATTAAGAAAAAACTATCGTGAAATCCATTCGATAAAAGCTAAAACAGTATCGTTCATATTAGAATTTATACCGATACAAAGATAAACGTTTTCATCTTCTTTGAATGCGTTAAATGACTTTAATACGGCACTTTCGGAGATATCGATTCCGTATGGTTTTAAACCCAGGGAATCGTCTTCGGAGGTGTCGTTCTTTGTATGGTCGTAGACAATAAGTCTGTCTTTATATTTGCTTTGAAGGTCAGGGTATCTGTTGATATCTTCAAGCAGCCCCATCTTACTGAGACGCTCAAAGGTTTCTTCATTGCAGATAAGGAAATTGATATCGCCTGCGGAAGCGGTTGCGATAAGTTTTGCAGAGGATTCGATATCAGAATCGTTTAGGAACAATTCAGAAGAGAAATATACTCGATGTTTCTTGGTATCTATGTTGCTGTATTCAGGAAATGACGTAATAAATTCTTCATCACTTATCGCAGGAATTTCAGTCCTGTTTACGATGTAACCGTTTAAAATCACATCGGGAGCGAAGACAATATCTTTTAAAACAAAGAAAACGATTACGCCAATAACCAACAATCCAATCAAATGGAATTTAAAGAAATCAAAATAATACCTCATGCGCTTTCCGAACGGAAACGCAGAGGCTTTTTTTAAATTCTCGTATCTTTCTTTTCTGATTGGATTTTTATTTTTCATTCAGATTAAAAACCAAAGTATTCTTTAGCATTCTTATAAGAAATCTTTGTAACGATTTCACCGACTATTTCATAGTCTTCGGGGAATTCTCCGTTTTCAACGAGAGTTCCTAAGAAGTTACAAAGAATTCTCCTGAAATAATCATGTCTTGTGTAGGATACAAAACTTCTCGAATCGGTCAGCATTCCCACAAAGCCCGCAAGGTTTGTATTGTTGGCAAGAGAATTAAGATGTTTTTCCATACCTGCCTTATTGTCATTAAACCACCATGCACTGCCGTGCTGGATTTTATTTTCGCTAGTTCCGTCCTGGAAGCAAGCGATAACAGTGTCGATAATATCGTTATCGTTGGGATTAAGGCTGTACACAATCATTTTGCCGAGAGCATCATTGTTGTTTAAAAGATTTAATAAATCAGCGAGTTTGTTGCCCGAGGTAACTGAAGAAATACAGTCAAAACCTGTGTTGGGACCGATTTCGTTAAACATCTTTTCATTATTGTCTCTCTTGCAGCCGTAGTGAAACTGGCTCACAAAACCGACTTCTTTGTATTTTGCATGAAGAAATACTAAAAGAGTGGTTTGGAACTTTTCGATTTCTTCAGCTGAAGGCATTATTCCGTTTAATCTCTTTTTAAAGGTTGTATTGGCTTCAAAATCTTTTGCGGGTGTAAAAGGAATATCAAGTAAACCGTGATCGGATATCACGCAGCCTTTTTCTTTGAAATATTTAATTCTTGAATAAAGGGCTTCCTCCAGAGTTTCAAGTGAATTGATTTTCATTTCGGTTACTTCGGAAAGCCTGTTAATATAATCAACAAAACCGGGCTTTTCGATTGAAAGTACATTATCAGGTCTGAAAGCAGGAAGTACTTTGAACTTAATCGATTCGTCTTTTGCAATCGCGTCGTGATATTCAAGTGAGTCTGCAGGATCGTCAGTGGTGCAGAGAACCGTAACATTTGAATCTTCAATAATCTTTCTTGCACAGAAATCTTCGGATGCAATTACCTTATTGCAGAGTTCCCAGAGTTCTTCGGCATTTTCTTTTTTAACATATCCTTCGAAACCGAAATACTTCTTTAACTCCATGTGGCTCCAGTGATACAAAGGATTGCCAATCGCGGAAGAGAGTACTTCAATCCATTTTACGAACTTTTCTTTATCTGTTGCATCGCCTGTGATGTATTTTTCTTCAACGCCTGCAGCACGCATGAAACGCCATTTGTAATGGTCACCGCCAAGCCAGAGCTCAGTGATATTTTCAAAACGCTTATTCTCTGCAATTTCCTTTGCGTCGATATGGCAGTGATAGTCAATTATCGGCTGATTTTTCGCATAGTCGTTGTAAAGTTTTTTTGCCACATCATTAGAAAGTAAAAAATCATCATTCATAAAAGTACTCATAAGTAACCCCTTTATTTATTTTCTTCAGTTTCTTCTTCGTTTTCTTCTTCTGCAGTTTCATTATTTGCTGCACCCAGTGCAATCGACTCATACTTTTTAAGCACGGGCTCAATCATATATGTGTCTAAAAGACATTTAAGTCCGGGTATAAGTACAAGCAGAGGTGCAAAAAGGAATGTATTGTAAGACCAGTAAAGCACGACAGCGGCAGCAGCCCAGAAAACAATTAATCCTAGCGAAAAGCGCAAATGCATCAGTGTGATTGCGATAGGATATGTAAGCGCATGAAAAGTGCTCATGTCATATCTTGAAAGCCACGAGAATGCATAGGTAATCGTGCAGAGATATACAAGAATGATAATATAAAAGAACCATCTCATTCCCATGTTAAAAGAGCCCTGGCCGTGATAATAAAACCATGCGGCATAAGCAAATGCAGCTCCGACGACAAGATAAATTACAGTCATTATCGTAGCCTGCACGAAGTTTCTTTTAAAAGATTTAAAGAAATCCCTGGTTGGCTGGTCTTCGTTTTTACGAACGCTTTTTACCATTGCATAATAAGCGGCCGTCGAAGATGCACCGATGGTAATGATGGGGATGGAGCAGATTATCCAGAGCACTCCGATCCATACCATGTGCCAGAACTTAGAGAGAAACTTATATATTTTTCCGTCCATGCTAAAAAGATTCATTACGGGAATTATCCTTTTTAATTTATCAGATATAATATTATTATAAACAAAAATCTCCTACATATTACAGTTTTTTGCAGGTAAAATTATACTTTCGGATTTTTCATATAGACAAAACTATAATTAGTAGTAAAATGATATTGTACTGAAATACAAGTATACTACATATTTTTATATTTGGAAAGAGAAACGCATATGTACAGTTCTTTATGGCTTAATTATGAGAAATTAAATATATCCAACGAGAACGAGAAGAGAGTGGCCGATATTCTTAAGAATGTCTGCTTTGTTTCGTGCGATGAAAACAACAGAATTTTCAAAAGCATCAAAAAAGAAATCAAAACCGCCTTCGACATTCTTTTTGACAGAGAGACAGCTTTCGTTACCGGAGAAGAGGGTGTTACCAAAGCACTCCTCATAAAAAAAGTATCAAACGAAAAACTAGGCAAAGAAGGCTACAGAATCTATTCCACAGAAAACGCTTTCTTTGTAGAGGCCAACGACTATAACGGACTTTTATACGGTTCCTTCAGATTCATAGAATTAATAAGATTAGGCAAACTGACCGAAGAAGTCAATATCATAAAAATACCTGACAATCCTTTAAGAATGTTAAATCACTGGGATAATATGACAGGAGATATCGAAAGAGGATACTCGGGCAATTCATTCTTCTTTGAAGATAACAAAATGATTATAAACGACAGAACTCTTATGTATGCAAGAGCAGTTTCATCGGTCGGAATCAATGCGGTTGTTATCAATAATGTAAATGTCAAAGGTGAGGCTTCATATCTTATCTCCGACAGACATTATGAAAACATGAAAAAGTTGTCCGAGATTTTTGCGGATTACGGAATCAGGCTTTTTGTCAGTGCAAATTATGCGCTCCCCATGGAGTACGGAATTGACAGCGCAGATCCTTTAGATGAGAGAGTCATCAAGTGGTGGAGCGATAAGTGTAAGGAGATTTATGAGAATATACCTCTTTTAGGAGGTTTTCTTGTAAAAGCGGATTCCGAAGGAAGACCGGGACCTTTTACATACGGACGTAATCAGGCGGACGGCGCAAATATGCTTGCAAGAGCAATTGCTCCTTACGGCGGACTCATTATCTGGAGATGTTTCGTATATAACTGCAAGCAGGACTGGAGAGATGAAAAGACAGACAGAGCCAGAGCGGGTTATGATTACTTCCACGATTTGGACGGTAAATTTGAAGAGAATGTTATCTTACAGATAAAGAACGGACCTATGGATTTCCAGGTTAGAGAACCGGTTTCACCTTTATTCGGTGGTCTGGAGAATACCAATCAGATGCTCGAGGTTCAGATTGCGCAGGAATACACAGGCCAGCAGAGACATGTATGCTACCTCATTCCCTGGTTTAAGGAAATCCTCACATTCAATACACATATGAAAGAAGCAAGCGTGGCGGATATTATTTCCGGACGCGTGATGGGTAATAAAAACGCAGGTATGGCTGCGGTATGTAATACGGGTAACGATTACAACTGGACGGGCCACGATCTTGCAGGAGCCAATCTTTACGGATTCGGAAGACTTTCATTTGATACTTCTTTATCTGCGGAAGATATTGCAAAAGAATGGGCAATGCTTTACCTTGCTCAGGCTTTAGGCGAGAAGAGCTTCGAAGAAAAGAACGGCAAAAAAATTGTAGATACCATTACGGACATACTTATGAAATCCTGGCCCGCATATGAGAAATACAATGCGCCTTTGGGAATTGGCTGGATGGTAGTTCCCGGAATTCATTACGGACCCGATGTAGACGGTTATGAATACTCACCCTGGGGCACTTATCACAGGGCTGATTTACACGCTATCGGAAGAGACAGAACCGAGGCCGGAACAGGCTTTACATCGCAGTATCGAAAAGAGAATGCGGATATGTATGCATCAGTTGAAACTTGTCCCGAAGAATTGCTTTTGTTTTTCCACAGATTGCCTTATAATTATGTATTGAAAAATGGCAAGACCATTATTCAGCACATTTATGATACGCATTTTGAGGGTGCTGCGGAAGCAGGGGATATGTATGAATCGTTTAAGTCCTTAAAAGGGCTTATTGCAGACGATGTCTATGAAAGAGCAGCTTCGCGTTTAGAGCACCAGACAGAACATGCCAAAGAATGGCGTGACGTGATTAACAGTTATTTCTTCAGAAAGACAGGCATAAAAGACGAAAAAGGACGCCCTATTTTCTGACGGTAACTTAATCCGCGGGGTGAGACTATGAAGTTGTCGAAAATTTACAGCGACGGAATGATTATTCAGAGAAACTTCGAGAATATTATCGAAGGCTATGCTACTCCGAATAGTGAAATTCGCCTGTATTTTGACAAAAGTATATATGAGGGGCTTTGCGATGAGGAAGGACATTTCTTTATCGTTTTACCTCCTATGGAAGCAGGCGGCCCCCACACAATAAATATTGCTGATAAAACCGACAGATATACTATCAATTATGTATATGTCGGAGATGTATTTTTACTTGCCGGACAGTCCAATATGGAACTTCCGGTATCAAGAACTCTCGATCTTTACCGCGAGGAATTAAAGGGTATCGAGTATCCTTTAATCAGAATGTTTCAGATGCCGCAGGAATTTAAATTCGGCGAGCCTGACGAAACTGTAGAGAGTGGAGAGTGGACTTCTGCGAACGAAGAATCGGTAATGAACTTTTCTGCTATCGGATTCTTTTTCGCACAGATGAAATTCGAAAAAGACGGTATTCCCGTGGGTTTGGTACATGCCTCGGTAGGCGGTACGCATATCGAAGCTTTTATGAGCGGTGACTGGCTTATAAAGGTCGGCAGGAAGTTAAGGAAACTGGCGCAGGAACAGGGCAGAGAACTTACATGTAAATGTGACATAAACGATACCTGCAAGATGTGCTACGAGGAAAACATCAATCGCAATAAAGACGAACTATTTGTTAAGAACACTATTTCCGAAGAAATGGAAAGAATAAATGCGTGGTGGAAAAAGACCGACGAAGACGATATCGGCCTTAAAGAAAAATGGTACGACCACGAATGGAACGCTGACGAAAAGATGGGCGGTATCGAAATTGAAGTACCGCAGTCATGGGTCAACAATGTTCTTAAAAACAGAATCGGAACTGTATGGGTTCAGAGAACATTCTTTGCTCCGCAGAATTTCTGTGAAAGAGACGTGGAATTAAAACTTGGAACCATAGTTGATGCCGATTACACATATGTCAACGGTATACTGGTAGGCCACACGGATTACTTCTATCCTCCGAGAAGATATACGATTCCCGCAGGAGTTTTGAAAAACGGCAAGAATGTAATCACGGTTCGTGTAATCATCAATAATAATGTCGGTGAGTTCAAGGAAGACATGCCTTATTTTATAAAGGCAGACAACGAAGAGGTTTCGCTTGAAGGCACATGGAACGCGAGAGTGGCAGCAGTCGAGGAACCTATGGGTTCAATGACATTCTTCACCTGGCATCCGACGGCACTTTACAACAAAATGATTTATCCTTTAAGAAATATAGCGTTTAAGTCGGTTCTCTTTTATCAGGGCGAATCCAACACGAAATATCCCGAGGATTATGAATACCTGATGATAGCCATGGTAAAAGAATGGAGAAATCTGTTCGGATACGACGTGCCTTTCATTTTTGCGAGACTCCCTTACTTCAGAGGAGAGTCGTGGGAGATTCCGGGAGACGAGTGGGAAGATTTAAGAGATGCACAGCTTCGTGCTTCGCAGAAAATTGAAGACTGTGCTCTGGCTGAGTTATATGACCTCGGCGAGTACAACGAGATTCATACCCAGAACAAAAAAGAAGTGGCTAAAAGATTTTACGATGAATACAGAATGCTTATAAGATCAATCGAAAGGGGAAGATAAGATTATGATCAAAGTCGAAAAACTCGCAGGTGAGTCCACGAGAGATTATGCTTCGCGGTTTTTATGTACTAACATTATTTCGCTTGAATTAAAACCCGGGCAGTTCTTAAGTGAGACGGAGCTCGCCAACGAGATAGGAGTCAGCAGAACACCGCTTCGCGAGGCTCTTATAGACCTTAATCATTCAAATGTAATAGAGACATATCCTCAGAGAGGAAGCATGGTTGCGTTAATCGATCCCGACCTCGTAGAGGAATCAAGATTTATCAGAGAAGTACTTGATGTATCGGTTGCGGAAATTGCATGTGATGTCGCATCCCCCGAAGACATTATGAATCTTGAAGCAAATGTTAAGCTCCAGGAGTTTTATCTTGAGAATAATATCCAGGGTAAGATCTTCGAACTCGACAATGAGTTCCATAAAATGATTTATGTGATGGCAAACAAGGAAAGAACTTACGCAATGAAGGCCGGAATGATGATTCATTACGACAGAGTAAGAGCACTTTCATTAATTACGGTTAAGGATAACAAAATCGTAAACGATCACAGACTCATCATGGAAGCCATCAGAAACAAAGATAAAGAAGAAGTCAAAAGGCTTATTAAGAAACATTTATCCAGATATGATATCGACAAAGAGGAAATCAAGAAAGCATATCCGGAATATTACAAACATTAATTAAAGATTTTTATCATAAAAGAAGAAATCGTCCGAGAGGGCGATTTTTTTATTGCCTTTTGTTCAATATTGATGGACAAAGGGTTTACATAAATCATTTTTTGTATAAATTCAACAAAAAAGTTTTTCAGATATATTGATTCTGCTAATAGAAAAAGTACAAAAAGATGGCATAATATACTTGTATACAAGAATATTAGCGGACAAAAATACAAAAATACAATGGTCATTCGGAGGCTGATATGACGAACGAAGATTCCAAAATCGAAGTAACGGAGAGCATAGAAGAAATAACAGCTCTCAGTGAAAACGAATCCTCAGAAAACAAACCAAAAAAGAACCGTAACGACGGATTCTGGAGACACATGAAAAAGAACTGGATTCTTTACACATTCTTAATTATCCCGGTTGTTTATTATGTAGTTTTCAGATATATACCGATGTTCGGTAACATCATCGCTTTCAGAAAGTATTCGGCAGGCGGTAACATTTTCGGATCACAGTGGTCGGGCTTTAAATACTTCAAACAGTTTTTAGGCGACCCTGCTTTCAGAAGAGCATTCGGAAATACACTTATTCTTAACTTTTCATATCTGGTAGTCAGATTTCCACTCACACTTATATTTGCTCTGCTGCTTAATGAAATCAAATGGCTTCCTTGGAAAAAGTTTGTTCAGACGGTATCGTACCTCCCTCACTTTATCTCAATGGTTATTGTAGCCGGAATGATAAAGGAAGTTTTGTCAACCAGTGGACCTATAAATTCATTTTTGGTATCGATAGGACAGCAAGCCATAGAATTCATTGCATTACCCGAATGGTTCCCTACCATATTCGTAGCCAGCGGAATATGGCAGGGACTGGGGTGGGGAAGTATCCTTTACCTCGCTGCCATTGCGGGTATCAACCCCGAGCTTTACGAAGCAGCCAAGGTTGACGGTGCAACACATTTTCAGCAGGTATTACACATTACAATTCCCTGCATCCTTCCTACAATCACAACACTTTTAATCCTTGATATCGGCGGAATGGTAGGATCGGGCGCAGCTTTTGAAAAAGTATTCCTTCTTTACAATCCTATGACATACGAAACATCCGACATTGTATCGACATACGTTTACCGAATGGGTGTTTATTCGGGTAACTACTCATATGCGACTGCGGTTGGTTTGTTTGAAGGACTTCTAAATCTGATTCTTTTGACCGTAGCAAACTTTACTTCGAAAAAAGTTGCCGGCGAATCGCTTTGGTAAGGAGGGTGTCATGGCAGAAGAAAAAAAACAACTGACTGAAGAAGAAAAAAATAAAATAACTGAAGAAAAATTAAGAATCAGAAAGCTTAAAAAAGGCATAAAGGTAAAAGAGTCCTGGCAGTACAGAGTATTTCAGGTTATCAACGTAATCATAATGGTGCTCATCTGCGCAGCAACACTTTATCCCTTCCTTTACCTGGTAGCTCAGTCATTCTCGTCTGAAGCAGCCATCATAAAAGGTCAGGTAAAAATCATTCCGGTGGATTTCAACTTAACGACATATAAGTCGGTGTTATCCAAAGGTGATTTCTTAGGATACTACAAAAACACTATTCTGTATGCGGTATTCGGAACGTTCTTCTCGGTGCTTTTCTCATCGATGCTTGCGTATCCTTTATCAAAGCCGCAGCTCAGATTAAACAAGTTTTTCGTACCGTTTATTATTTTTACGATGTATTTCGGAGGCGGACTCATTCCTAACTACATCCTTATGACCTCACTTGGATTAAGAAACACGATTTTCTCTTTTATCCTTCCCGGTCTGATCGGTACATACTACGTGCTTTTAATGAAATCATTCTTCGCAAGTTTCCCTCACGAATTAGAGGAAGCGGGCGAGATAGACGGTCTTTCGAAATACGGAGTTTTCTTCAGGATAGTAATTCCGAATTCTAAGCCGATTATCGCAACGATGGTTCTTTTCTACATGGCAGGTTACTGGAGCAACTGGTTTAACGCTTTCCTTTATCTGGAAGACAGAAGCAAATGGCCCGTTGCATACCACCTTCGCCAGATTATTATCGGAGCCGCAACAAGTGCGGATCCGGGCGCCGCATCACAGGAAAATATGCAGATTGCGGCAAACATCAAATCATGTTCGATGGTTTTGATGGCAGTACCTATCATATGTGTTTACCCCTTTATCCAGAAGTATTTCGTTCAGGGAATGATGCTTGGCGGTGTTAAGGGATAAATTATAAAAATGTACATAAACGGGTTAGTTCTCTATGGGGGAGAATAATCCATGTTTTAAAAAGGAGGAAACAAAATGAAAAAACAGCTCTTAAGTACAGCGCTTGCAGTAAGTATGGTAGCAGCATCTCTTACAGCATGTACTAACGGCAACGGCTCCAAACAGGAGGAACCGGCACCCAGTCAGACAGCAGTTGAAAACAACACTGTTTCGACTACAGAAGAAGGCACCGTAGTAGAACCGGTTGAAGAACTCGATTATACATACGGCGAGCATTTCTGGTCAGATGAACCTGTGACATATTCAATGTCATTCTCTGATGCTTCATGGTATCCCATGACAGATCAGTGGAAGACAGAAGGTGTGTTTGAACAGATCAGACTCAGAACAAACGTTACTCTTGATCTTACAAGCATTGATTCAGGTGACTACAACGACAAGATCGCTCTTTCAATCAATGCAGGTGATGCGCCTTACATCATCCCTAAGACATATGATGAATCCAGATTTGTAGACGGCGGCGCTATCGTTCCCGTTTCAAAGTGGACTCAGTTCATGCCTAACTTCACAAAGTTTGTTGAAGATTATGATATGCAGTCAGACCTTGATACAATCACACGTAACGACGGCAACTTCTACAGACTTCCCGGTATGCATGAATCACCTAACCAGGATTACTTCTTTATCGTAAGAAAAGACCTCTTTGACGGTGCAGGCGTTGATATCGCTGCTCTTGAAAAAGATATGACATATGATGATTTATATGATGCATTAGTTAAAGTTAAAGCTTACATGGTAAGCGAAGGTATGTGTTCAGAATCTGACTACATCTGGTCAGACCTCTGGTGCGGCCAGGAATCCGGACAGGGTTCAGGTGGTAACCTTCTTAAGATCATGGGCTTCTCATACAACGTAGCTTCTGGTTGGGCTGTAGCAGATTGTATCCAGTACGATCAGGACAAGCAGGAATGGTTCCTTTCTTCTACAACAGAAGATTACAAGGAATTTGTTAAGACAGCTAACAAGTTCGTTGCCGGCGGAATCCTTGATCCCGAAACATTTACACAGGATGACTCAGTTGCTACAAACAAGTTCTTCCGTGGTGAAACAGCAATTATGTCAGTTAACCGTGGTCAGGTTGCTGCATTCAACGCAGGCCTTGAAACTGGTATCGGTTCTGAAGGCAAGACATATGAGACATACCTCATGGTAACTCCTAAGGGACTTAACAACTACATGGCAGAAAACTCCAGACTTGAAAACGGTGTTATGATTTCAAAGAACGCATACGACGATCTCGGCGAAGAAGACTTCATCAAGATGTTAAGATTCGTTGACTGGTTATTCTATTCAGACGAAGCTTACGATCTCATTAAATGGGGTATCGAAGGTGAAACATACAATGTTGTTGACGGTCAGAAAGTTCTTGCAGACGGCTGGTACTGCTCAGGCTTAGGCTATGCAGATCCTACACCCGATGATGATTCCGACAACAAGGATATGAGACTTGAGTACGGTTATGCAGGTGGTAACTTCTGGTATGCACACAGAGTAGATCAGAGAGATGACAACTTAACACCCGCACTTCAGGATTTCTCAAAGAGAATTTCACAGTACAGAGATATCAGACCTCTTAATCCCGCTCTTGCTTCAACAGCAGACGAGAACGAGCAGATCAACCTCTGGAAGACTCCTTTGGTAGATACAATCAACACCTGGACACTTAACTTCGTAACAGGTAAGAAAGACATCGATGCTGAATGGGATAACTACCTTAAGGCATGCGACGATGCAAACGCACAGAATCTTGTAAATCTTTACAACGAAATTAACAAGAGATAATTATTTCCCGAACCCTATTGTGCAGCAGGGGGGGGGCTTAGTCCCCTCTGCCTGCACAAAACATTAGAAAAACGACACTAATAAGGCTCTTTGTAAAATTGATTTTTAGGGCAGAATGTTATATGATAAAAGTCGGTGTTTTTTGAAGGAACAATCCCTAAAAATAGGAAAAGAGATTTGAGAAATGGAAATGACATTGAGATGGTTTGGATCAAAGTTCGACAGTGTAACTTTGCCCCAGATCAGACAGATTCCGGGCGTTAAAGGAGTAATTACCACATTATACGATACCGTGCCCGGTGAAGAATGGAATAAGGAAGAAATTCGCTCCCTGAAAAAAGAAGTAGAAGACAACGGACTTAAGATTCTTGGAATAGAATCCGTAAATGTCTGTGATGCTATAAAAGTAGGTGCGAGCGATAGAGATAAATACATAGACAATTATATCAAAACGCTTACATATTTAGGCGAAGAAGACATACATACCGTATGCTACAATTTTATGCCTGTATTTGACTGGACGAGAACCGAACTTGCAAGAGTACGTGAAGACGGTTCAACAGTTATGGCATATACACAGGATGCGGTGGATAAGATTAATCCCGATGAAATGTTTGATTCGCTTAAAGACTGCTGCAACGGCTTTGTTCTTCCCGGATGGGAACCCGAGCGTATGGCTCAGGTAAAAGAACTGTTTGAATTATACAAAGACATCGATGCCGACAAGCTTTTCGACAATCTTGTATATTTCCTAAAAGCCATTATGCCCGTATGTGACAAGTACGATATAAACATGGCAATTCATCCGGACGATCCCGCATGGAGTGTATTTGGTCTTTCAAGAATCGTAACGAACAAAGATCAGATATTAAAACTTTTAAATGCAGTGGATAACGTTCATAACGGAATTACGTTTTGCACAGGTTCGTACGGAACGAGTTTAAGCAACGATATAGTTGATACGATTCATGCACTTAAAGGCAGAATTCATTTCGCACATGTAAGAAATCTTAAGTTTATTTCGCCCACCAATTTCGAAGAGGCGGCACATTTGTCGAGCGACGGCGATTTTGATATGTATGCGATAATGAAAGCATTGTATGATACCGGATTTGACGGAATAATGAGACCCGATCACGGAAGAATGATCTGGGGCGAAAAAGCGATGCCCGGCTACGGACTTTATGACAGGGCACTCGGAGCCATGTATCTTCAGGGACTCTGGGAAGCTATTGAAAAAAATTCAAAACAATAAATTGCTTTATATGAGGAAGACCGGAAATTAATGTCCGGTTTTTCTTGCGAAAGAAGGTAGTATGAACACATACGAAAAAATCAAAAATTGTAAAATGATACCCGTAATAGCGCTTGATAATGTGGCTGATGCCATACCCCTGGCTAAGGCTTTGGTTGAGGGCGGACTTCCCTGTGCGGAAGTTACTTTCAGAAGAGAAGGCGCTAACCTTTGCATAAAAGCAATGAAGGAAGCATATCCCGATATGCTTGTCGGTGCAGGTACGGTATTAAATAAAGAGCAGGTGGAACTTGCAATTGAAGCAGGTGCGGAATTTATCGTAAGTCCCGGATTTGATGAGAATGTTGTATCGTACTGTCAGGAAAAAGGTATCTGTGTTATACCCGGTGTTTCTACTGCAAGCGAAGTTGCAAAGGCATATTCATTCGGCCTTACTGTGGTTAAGTTTTTCCCTGCTGAAGCGGCAGGCGGAGTTAAGATGCTTAAGGCACTTTCAGCTCCCTATAACATGATGACATTCATGCCCACAGGCGGAATATCCATGGCGAATATGGATTCATACTACAAGCTTAAAAATGTAATTGCGTGTGGCGGTAGTTTTATGATCGATTCTGCTGCAATTAAAGAAGGCAATTTTGAAAAGATTAAGAACCTTACAAAAGATGTTGTTAAGGCTTTGAATAAAGAAGAGGCTGTTTGTCAGAAATCTGATAAAGAAATTGACCTGTCCGATAAGTCGGACAAGAAAGTAATTACTTTTGGTGAGCTGATGCTTCGTCTTGCGCCCGAAGGATATTTAAGATTTGTTCAGGCCGATACATTTGAAGCAACATTCGGCGGCGGTGAAGCAAACGTAAGTATTTCTCTTGCAAACTTCGGTTTAGATACTTCTTTTGTTACCAAACTTCCTTCACATGAGATTGGTCAGATGGCAGTTAATTCCTTAAGAAAATACGGAGTTGACACATCTTTAATTACAAGAGGCGGAAAGAGAGTAGGCATTTACTATCTTGAAAAAGGCGCTTCACAGAGACCTTCCAAGGTTATATACGATCGTGCAGGTTCCGCTATTGCTGAAGCATCAAAAAATGACTTTGACTGGGATAAGATTTTTGACGGTGCAGGTTGGTTTCATTTTACAGGCATCACACCCGCACTTTCAGACGAACTTGCAGAGATATGCTTAGAGGCATGTAAGAAAGCAAAAGAAAAAGGCATTATTGTAAGCTGCGATCTTAACTACAGAAATAAACTCTGGTCCAAAGAAAAAGCAGGCGAAGTAATGAATAAGCTTTGCCAATACGTAGATGTCTGCATTTCCAATGAAGAAGATGCTAACGATGTATTCGGTATCAAAGCAGCCAATACAGATGTTACCGCAGGTGAGATTAATTCCGAAGGCTATAAATATGTTGCGGATGAATTAAAGAAAAGATTCGGTTTCTCTTATGTTGCAATTACACTGCGTGAATCAATTTCAGCAAGCGACAACAGATGGGGCGCTATGCTTTATGACGGAAGCGATTATTACTTCAGTAAGAAATACAATGTGCATATCGTAGACCGTGTAGGCGGCGGAGATTCATTCGGTGCAGGACTTATTTACTCACTCATGCATAACGAAACTCCCGCAGACGCAATCGAGTTTGCAGTAGCAGCAAGCTGCTTAAAGCATTCAATCGAAGGCGACTACAATTTCGTTTCGGTGGATGAAGTCAAGAAACTCGCCAAGGGCGATGCATCCGGCCGAGTTCAAAGATAAAAAGAGCCAAACGGGGACGGTTCTAAAATGGTAAAAAAGGCCAAAATAGAACCGTCCCCAAATGGTAAAAAAGGCCAAAATAGAACCGTCCCCAAATGGTTCATTGAGAGGATAGAGTATGGAATTAACATTAAATGGTATTAAGAATAGAGAAAAATGGGAAAAAGCCGGAATCAAAATGCCGGCTTTTGATATTGCAAAGATGAAAATAAATACCGCGGAAAATCCTGTGTGGATTCATTTTGGTGCGGGTAATATTTTCAGAGGATTTATTGCGGTTTTACAGCAGAAACTTTTGGACGAAGGATTATCCGATAAGGGCATTATTGCTGCAGACACATTTGATTTTGACATGATTGATAAAATCTATGTGCCTTTTGATAATCTTGCACTTTCTGTAGGTTTAAAAGCAGACGGCAATACTGATATGCGAGTAATTGCTTCAATTGCCGATGCCGTTAAGTGTAATTTTGCCGATGAGGCAGAGAAAGCAAAGCTCGTAAAAGCAGTAAAAAATCCTTCTCTTCAGATGATCAGCTACACTATCACCGAAAAAGGATATTCACTTAGGAATATGCAGGGTGATTTATTACCCGTTGTTGTAAGTGATATTAACGAAGGTCCTGCTAGTGCAAAGCATGCTATGAGCATTACTGTTGCATTACTCCTTGAGAGATTTAACGCAGGTGCATATCCTATTGCAGTCTGCAGTATGGATAACTGCTCACATAACGGTGAAAAATTAAAATCATCCGTGCTTGAAATAGCAAACGAATGGGCTAAGAAAGGCTTTGTTTCAAAAGAATTTATTGAGTATATTTCCGATGAAGAAAAGGTATCTTTCCCCTGGAGCATGATTGATAAAATCACTCCGAGACCTGCGAAGTCGATAGAAGAGATGTTAAACGAAAAAGGCATTGAAAATATGTCTGCAATCGTTACCGATAAAAACACTTTTATTGCACCTTTTGTAAATGCGGAAATTCCCGAATATCTTGTGATTGAAGACAGATTTCCGAACGGCCGTCCGTGTCTTGAAAAGGCAGGAGTTTATTTTACGGACAGAGATACCGTAAACAAAACAGAAAAGATGAAAGTTACCACATGTCTTAATCCTCTTCATACCGCAATGGCTGTATTCGGGTGTCTTTTAGGATATAATCACATCGCAAAAGAAATGCAGGATGAGGATATTAAAAAACTTGTAATGAACATCGGTTACAAAGAAGGCCTTCCTGTAGTAGTTAATCCCGGAATTATAGATCCGAAGAAGTTTATCGATGAAGTGGTGGAAGAGAGACTTCCGAATATGTTCATTCCCGATATGCCTCAGAGAATCGCGACCGATACAAGTATGAAAATACCCATCAGATTCGGCGAGACAATTAAGTCATATTATTTTGCAGAAGACAGAGATGTTAATGACTTAACATTTATTCCTCTCGCAATAGCCGCATGGCTCAGATATCTTTTAGGAACGGACGATAACGGAAATCCTATGGAAGTAAGCTCGGATCCGCAGCTTGATGATTTGCAGGACAAACTGTCCGGAATAGTATATAATGATGTAAATACTTATAACGGTCAGATAAAAGATATTCTTGCAAACGAAAATATTTTCGCAATAAATCTCGTTGAAGCGGGTTTATCCGAAAAGATTGAAAACATGTTTAAGGAAATGTTAAAAGAAGGCGCTGTAAGAAGTACTCTTCATAAATATGTTGAAATGTAATTAAAAATCCTGACCGGCGGACAGGAGACATTAATGAAAAAAACAATGAATTCCATAGGCTGGAAATACGGCCTTATGGCAATAGCTTATATCACGCTTAATTTCGGAATCTCCTTTATTTTGAACTGGCTGGCTCCGAATTTTACAGAGAAGAATGCGGTAATTCTTACATATGCGATGATAATCTTTACCGTCGATATAGTTTGTTTTCCGCTGATATTCTTACTTACTTCAAAAATGCCCAAGGCCGAGATTGAGAAAAAAAGACTCGGCTTTGGTAAATTTCTTTTATGCGTTCTGATAATGTACGGACTTATTTTAGTCGGTGCAGTTATAGGATCGTGCTTCCATTTAGTTCTTACACTTCCTTTCCAGAATGAAGAAAGCAGTGAACTTGCAAAACTTCTGATGGAATCAAATTCTTTCTTAAGAATTCTTATTGTCGGCATAGTGGCTCCGATTTTTGAAGAACTTATTTTCAGAAAAGTTCTCGTCGACCATGTTGCTCCCAAAGGAGAACTCGCTGCGATTCTTGCATCGGGAATTATGTTCGGCCTTTTCCACGGCAACTTCCAGCAGTGCTTTTTCGCCGGCCTGATTGGATGTCTTTTCGCATATATTTATCTGAAAACAGGAAGAGTAATTTATACAATTCTTCTTCATATGATTTTAAATACAGTAACTAGCGGTATCACCATCGAACTCATTAAATGGGTCTATAGTGCAGCTGAAAGAGCAGGAATCAACCTTGATGCGACATCGTCAGAAATGGTTAACTACAGTACTTCGGCTATTGAAGCGCTCGCTATTCCGACACTGGCATTGCTCGGATGGATATTCTTACTTTTCTTCGTTATGCTTGCGGGACTGATTACTTTTATCGTTGTTGCATGCATGAAAAAAATTAAGATTACCCGTAAAGAGGAAGATCCTTCTTTCAAAGAACAGGCACTAAGCCTTGTTGCATCACCCTGTATGTGGATCTTTTATGCGGTAGCGGCAATTATGTTTGTAGCGGAATATCTGCCGCCTATTATAGAATTCTTTAAAAACTGAGATTTCCGGAGGAATGTATGGATTTTATGCGTGAGGCCTTAAAAGAGGCATACGAAGGAATAAATAATCGTCACGGCGGACCGTTTGGATGCGTCATCGTAAAAGACGGTCAGATCATCGGTCAGGGCCACAACAGAGTGCTCATAAAACACGATCCGACATGTCACGGTGAAATGGAAGCAATCAGAGATGCATGTGAAAAGACAGGAAGTCATGATCTGACAGGCTGCGAACTTTATACAACAGCAGAACCCTGTCCTATGTGTCTCGGAGCAATACTCTGGGCTAACATTGCTAAGGTTTACTACGGATGCAATGTAAACGATACCGACAAAATAGGTTTCAGGGACGATAAGTTTTATGATTTCTTCAACGGTGAGAAAAACATCTTAACACTTGAAGAAAGCGACAGAAAAGAGTGCAAGAAACTCTTTGATGAGTACATAAAAGATAAAAAGGCTCAAAGATATTAGCAAATAAAAAACCGGTGTAAATGCACCGGTTTTTTAAATATTCTTTTGGATTATGAGTTTTGTCACGATATGGATTCGGGATATTTCGGGTAAATCTGATTTTTGATATCCTGCATCTTTGAATCCATTTCCGTGATGGTTGTTGCACAGTCAAGAAGCTGTGCGTAAATTGCCTGAGAGATTTCTTCGGTCAGGTCTTTTTTGTAACGCATCTCGTGTTCGAGACTTGCCCAGAAGTCCATAGCGATTGTTCTAAGCTGGACTTCGACCTTAAGATATTCCTTGTGCTCTGAGAAGAATACAGGTATTTCCACGATCATATGATAGCTTCTGTAGCCGTTAGGCTTGGGTGCGCGGATGTAATCCTTGTAATTGACAAGTTTAATGTCATCCTGCTTAAGTATCATGTCGGCGATTTCATAGATATCGTCCACGAAAGGACATATAACTCTGATACCTGCCACGTCGTGTATTTCATCCTGAATGTTGTCAAATGAAAACTCTAAATTTTTTCTGTTCAGTTTATCCCGTATGCTCTGTATGGTTTTGATTCTCGAGTAAATCGCATGAATAGGATTTCTTTTATTTTTTATCTGAAGTTCTTCGTTTAAAACTTCGAATTTGGTACGAATCTCCTTAATCGCACAGGAATACTTGGTCATGAGTTCTTTATACTGATCGAGAACCTGTACAAGTTCTTCGCCTGAAAGCTGGTCCTTAAGCTCGTTGATCAGCATAATGTTTTCTTCGCTCTGCATCGTAAAACCCCCTTGATTACATGTACTTATTTTATCATAGAGGCGGTTAAAAGTGTATAGCAATTATGTAAAATTTGTGTTAACATATGGTGTGGCTTAAAAAGCCTATGTAGTAATAAATCGAAAAATGTATAGGGTATAAAATCAGGCTAAATTCATATACATTAAGGAGATATTGAAATGCTTGAATTGAAGAATGTTTCTTATGAAGTGTCGGATGAAAACGACAACAAAGAAATATTAAAAGACATCAGTTTTACAATCGATGAGAGATTTGTGGCAATCACCGGACCTAACGGCGGCGGCAAATCCACACTTGCCAAGCTTGTGGCAGGTATCATAAAACCCACATCGGGCAGAATTTTCCTTGACGGAAAAGATATTACGGATTTAAGCATTACCGACAGAGCAAAAAGCGGTATCAGCTTTGCGTTTCAGCAGCCGGTAAGATTTAAGGGCATTACGGTAAAAGATCTTATCAGATTTGCCGTAGGACATGATATTTCGACTACCGAAGCATGTGCATACCTTTCCGAAGTAGGTCTCTGTGCAAAGGATTATATCAACAGAGAACTTAACTCATCATTATCAGGCGGCGAAGCCAAAAGAATCGAAATTGCGATGACAATGGCAAGGGGTACATCGCTTTCAATCTTTGACGAGCCCGAAGCAGGAATCGACCTTTGGAGTTTTCAGAGCCTTATTAAGGTTTTTGAACATCTTCATGAGAAGGCAGGCGGAAGCATAATCATTATTTCGCATCAGGAAAGAATTCTTAATATTGCGGATAAGGTTATTGTTCTTGCAAACGGACAGATTAAAGA
>JAFYHV010000137.1 GCA_017538995.1 Lachnospiraceae bacterium
AAAGTTCTCATAAAAGAGATTAACGGAAACAGAATTTCTCTTTCAACAAAGTTTGAAGATGAGAATCCCTGGAAAGATTTAAGCGCAAGATTCCCTGTTGGCAGCGTTGTAACAGGTAAGGTTGCAAGAATGACAGACTTCGGTGCTTTCATTCAGCTTGAAGGTGGTGTAGATGCACTTCTTCATGTTTCTCAGATTTCCAAGAATCATATCGAGAAGCCTTCAGATGTTCTCAAGATCGGTGATGAAGTAACTGCTGAGGTTACAGAAGTTAACGAAGAGAACAACAGAATCAGCCTTTCAGTAAGAGCTATGTTACAGCCCAAGAAGAAAGATGAAGCTGCTGATGACAACGGCGAAGAATATGCAACAGTTGATGTTGAATCAGTAGTTGCAGCACAGGCTGAAGAAGAAGCTAAAGTTGAAGAAGCTCCCGCAGCAGTTGAAGCTCCTGTAGAAGAAGCACCTGCAGTTGAGGAAGCACCCGCTGAAGAAGCTCCTGCAGAAGAAGCAAAAGCAGAAGAATAAGATTTAAATCTTTAATATAAAGAAGACACAGAGATGTGTCTTCTTTTTTTATCCTTGCGCATAAAAAAGAACCAGAGGGACGGTTCTTCTGGCCCTTTTCGAACCGGAAGAACCGTCCCTCTGGTTCGCTTAAAAAAATACCAGGCGCCGTTAAGCGCCTGATATTCTAGAAAAGAAAGGATGTTATAGGTTATTGATATTTGATCAAATATCAATTTATACGTTAATCATATTCTGCAAAATGTGTTCTGCATACTTGTTGAAACTTTCTCTGGATGTCTTGAACTCCGGTGTGAGTTCGAAGAACAACTGCTGGTCTCTGTAATCTCTCTTGTAGAACGGCTCGAAGAGTACGCTCCATTCAGGGAGATATGTGGAAGTTTTACGAGTGTAGCATGTAAGTGCACTTGCAGGTTCTTTGTGATCCTTTTCGATAAACTGTGCAACTGATTTGTGTACAGCCATATCTTCATGGATGAGATAGTAGTAATCTCTGTAATTTGAATAGAAGTATTTCATTTCTTCCTCATAAAGAGGTACCTTCAAAATTCCGTCTATTCCGTCACATGTAAAGTAACAGCCGTTTGCCGCATATGAAAGAGGAACGGGAATTGCATTTCTGAATCTGAGTGATAAGATGAGTTCCTGTCTCTTTTTGTTTTCGTAATCGTTGTAGTAGTTTGCCTTGACCTTCATTACGCGAAGTGATTTGTTAAACAGATCGGGTATTGAAAGAAGAGAAACCATATGAAGCATTCCGATAACGTCTTCCTTGTTGTGAAGAAGGATTGCATCACCTATTTCTTCATCTTTGCTTACAACATATTCATGATAGAAGTTAATGAGTTCGCCGCCGTCAAAAATGTCTTCTCTGATCATACCCAAGAAAGACTGTAATGTTTTCTGTCTGCAGTCCTCGAGTTTCATGAAGTTTTTGTAAGGTTTGATTCTTTTATATATATCAAGTCCGTTAAAGGAATTGAAATCAAAATCATATTCGTACTGTTCGCATTTCTGCTCTAAGAAAGGAATATCAAACTGATTTCCGTTAAAATGAATAAGGAAAGAGTAGTTAACACAGAAGTCAAGAAATGCCTTTAATACTTCGTTTTCTTCTTCGTAGTTTTCGGCCAGCCACTGGATTAACTGCCATTCGCCGTTCTCATAATATGAACAGCCAATCATATATAAATTTGAACTTCTGGCGGAAAAACCGGTAGTCTCGATATCAAGGAAAAGGATATCGTTAAGCGGTGCTAAAGTTTCCAAAGGATAATTTAATTCTGTAAGAGTGGTCGAACACTGAATAGTTTTCATTAGATTACCTTTCCAAATGCTTATTTTACATACATTATTATCTTACTACATTTTGAAAATTTAATATAGTATTTTTTTTAAATAAGTAGTAATATATTAAAGGCTATTTTTAAAATAAGAAAGGGAGGCAAGGATTTGTTTACATTTCACGGTGGTATTCACCCCTATGACGGAAAAGACATTTCAAAGGATAAGCCGATTGTAGATTACAAGCCGAAGGGTTTGATGGTATATCCTTTGTCTCAGCATATAGGCGCACCCGCTGAGCCTGTTGTTGAAATTGGGGAACATGTATTGGTTGGACAGTTAATTGCCAAGGAAACGGGGTTTGTTTCATCTCCGATTTATTCGTCTGTTTCGGGTACCGTAAAGGCTATCGAACCCAGAAGAATCATTACCGGTGACCATGTTAAATCCATAGTCATCGAAAACGACGGTGCTTACGACGAGGTTGAATTTACTCCCAACCCTGATTACACAAAGCTTTCAAGAGAAGAAATCGTTTCTCTTATTCAGAAGGCCGGTATAGTCGGAATGGGCGGAGCAGGATTCCCTACACATGTTAAGGTTTCACCCAAGGAACCGGATAAAATCGAATACATTATCGCGAACTGTGCGGAATGTGAACCTTATCTTACAAGTGACTACAGGATTATGATGGAAACTCCCGAAAAACTTGTAGAAGGTCTTCGCATCGAACTTTCCTTATTTAATAATGCAAGAGGTATTCTCGCAATTGAGGATAATAAACCCGATTGTATTAAGAAACTTAAAGAGCTCACCAAGAACGAGGATAAGATTACGGTTATACCTTTAAAGACCAAATATCCTCAGGGTTCTGAAAGACATCTTATTTTCGCAACCACAAAGAGAGCTATCAATTCTTCAATGCTTCCTTCTGATGCAGGCTGTATCGTTAATAACGTAGATACAATCTGTTCCATTTACCAGGCAGTTGTTGAAGGCAAGCCCTTACTTCAGAGAATAGTAACAGTTACAGGTGACTGTATTAAGAATCCCCAGAACTTCAGAGTTCCCATCGGAACAAATTATCATGAACTGATTGATGAAGCAGGCGGATTCATAAAAGAGCCTGAAAAGATCGTTTCCGGCGGACCCATGATGGGATTTGCCATCTTTGATCTTGACGTTCCCGCAACCAAGACATCATCGGCACTCCTTTGCCTGTCAAAGGATCAGATTTCTTCTGCTACTGAAACCGCATGTATCAACTGCGGCAGATGTGTTGAAGTTTGCCCCGGAAGAGTAGTTCCTTCCAAACTTGCCGATTTTGCTCAGAACGGCAACAGAGAAATGTTTGAGAAATACAACGGTATGGAATGCTGCGAATGCGGATGCTGTTCGTATATCTGCCCTGCAAAGCGTTACCTTACCCAGTCCATAAAATCTATGAGAAGAATGATTCTCGCTGACAGAAAGAAAGGGGGTAAGTAATCATGGATAAGAAATTAAAAGTATCCTCTAACCCTCATGTCAGAGACGGCATGTCTACAAGAGGAATCATGCTTGCTGTAATCATAGCACTTATGCCTGCTACCATTTTCGGTGTGATTAACTTCGGTTATCATGCTCTTTTGGTAATTCTTGTTTCAATAGGCTTTTCGGTACTTTCCGAGTTTGTTATGTGTAAGATTTTAAAGAAACCGGTTTCGGTGGGAGACTGCTCCGCAATTGTTACCGGTCTTTTGCTTGCGCTTAATTTACCGAGCACATTTCCTTTATGGATGACAGCAATCGGTGCTTGTTTTGCCATCGTTGTGGTTAAGATGCTTTTCGGCGGTCTCGGACAGAACTTTATGAACCCTGCACTCGGTGCAAGATGTTTCCTTGTTATTTCATTTGCGAAATACATGACCAACTTCACTACAGATGTTTATACGGGTGCTACACCTCTTGCGATTGTTAAGGCAGGCGGTGAAGTAAATATCTTCGATATGGTAATAGGACGTACAGCCGGTACAATCGGTGAGACAAGCATGATCGCCATCGTTCTCGGTGCATGCTTCCTTATTGCTCTCGGAATTATCGATTTAAAGATTCCCGGATCTTACATCGTTACATTTGTAATATTCATCCTTTTGTTCTCAAAGAGAGGATTTGACTTAAATTACATCTGCGCACAGCTCGCAGGTGGCGGTCTTATGCTTGGTGCTTTCTTCATGGCTACCGATTATGTTACAAGACCGATTACCAAGAAAGGCCAGTACCTCTTCGGTATCTTACTTGGTATTTTAACCGGTGTATTCCGTATATTCGGACCCGGCGCGGAAGGAGTTTCCTTTGCAATTATTTTAGGAAACCTTCTTGTTCCGCTTATTGAGAAGATCACTCTTCCTAAAGCTTTCGGTAAAGGAGGAGAGAATTCACTATGAGTATGTCCAAAGAAGATTTAATAAGAATCATAAAAGATACTGCAGTTATTTTCGGTATCACTTTAGTTGCAGGTCTCGGATTAGGCTTTGTATATGAGCTTACCAAAGAGCCCATTGCTACTCAGGAAGCTCAGGCTCAAGCAGACGCATGCAATGAAGTATTTAAAGAAGTTAATGAATTAGGCGTATTGGATACTGTAGAAGAGCTTACATTCAATGCCATCGAAGTTGATCCCGCTATCAGCGAGCAGCTTAAGAACGAAGACTATAATGTTGCTTATATTAACAGCGTATACGAAGCAAAGAAAGCTGACGGTACGCTTTACGGTTATGTAATCGGCGTAACAAGCACATCGGGTTACGGCGGAAACATTTCCTTCTACATGGGTATTACACTCGACAATATGTTAAAAGGTGTTTCAATCCTTTCGATTTCAGAAACACCCGGCCTTGGTATGAACGCAGAAAAAGTTCTGGTTCCACAGTTTAGAAACAGAAAACTCGAGGAGTATAAGGTAGTTAAAACAGGTGCGGTTTCATCAGATGAAATCGATGCCATCACATCTGCCACAATTACTTCAAATGCTGTTACAAACGGCGTTAATACAGGTGCCAGATATTTTACAATTTTAAACGAAGGAGGGAATGAATAATGAAAAGATGTTTGGAACGTCTCTACAACGGACTCATTAAAGAAAATCCCACTTTCGTGCTTATGCTTGGTATGTGTCCCACACTTGCCGTTACCACAAGCGCTATTAACGGTCTCGGTATGGGTCTTTCCACGATGGTGGTACTAGCACTTTCGAATATGATCATATCGGCTCTTCGTAAGATTATTCCCGATAAGGTTCGTATTCCCGCTTATATCGTAATTATTGCTACATTCGTTACAATAGTTGAACTTTTAATGCATGCTTTTGTTCCCGGATTATACTCAGCGTTAGGCATTTACATTTCGCTTATCGTTGTTAACTGTATTATCTTAGGACGTGCGGAAAGCTATGCATCCAAGAATCCTGTACTTCCTTCACTTTTTGACGGTATCGGTATGGGTCTCGGATTTACAATGGCACTTACACTTATCGGTTTAGTCAGAGAGTTCTTAGGTGCCGGTACTGTATTCGGATTTGCGATTGACGACATGTTCGGCAATCCGATTTCCGTTATGCTTGTAGGTGCTCTTGCAAAGGTAATTAATCCCAAGGCAAAGGGCTTTGCAGGTATTATTAACAACATTCTTACAATTGAATTTTCATCCATTTCACCTATCGGAATCCTTGTTATGGCTCCCGGTGCATTCTTCGTGCTCGCAACCCTTACAATGATTCAGAACGTCATAAAAGACAAAGGTGCAAAGGCAGGAAAAGACACATCCAAGATCGGTTCAGGCTGTTCAAGCGACTGTATGAACTGCTCGGATATGGGCTGTGCAAGAAGAATGGTAGACAATACCGTAAAAGAAGAAGC
>JAFYHV010000021.1 GCA_017538995.1 Lachnospiraceae bacterium
CAGCCCAAATACGATCCTAAAAACAACAAATTAAGGGGCGTTGAGGCACTTATCAGATGGAATTCGCCCGAGCTTGGCTTTAAGGGCCCGGGAAGCTTTATTCCTATTTTGGAAAAGAACGGTTTTATTCAGGATATCGATCATTATATGATTACACATGTTGCAAGAGACCAGAAAGCATGGCTTGATGCAGGATATGAGTGTGTTCCGGCGTCCGTAAACGTTTCCAGAGCTCATTTCAGCGAAAATGACCTGGCTGAGCAGATAAGAGACGCTGTTGATGCGGAAGGCTGTCCTCGTAATCTTCTTGAGATTGAACTTACAGAAAGCGCTTTCTTTGATGATAAGAAGGCTATGATTGATACAATTCACAAACTCAAAGAATACGGTTTTATGGTATCAATGGACGATTTCGGTTCCGGCTATTCATCACTTAATTCACTTAAGGATATGCCTCTGGATATTCTTAAACTTGATGCTGAGTTCTTCAGAGGCGATACAAACGGTGGAAGAGGCGAGATTGTTATTACCGAAGCCATCGCCCTTGCAAAGAGTCTTAACATGCTCACGGTTGCTGAGGGTGTTGAATTCAAAGAGCAGGTTGAATTTCTTGCAAGCAAAGGCTGCGATATGATCCAGGGTTACTTCTTTGCAAAGCCTATGCCCAAAGAAGAATACGCTGATAAAATGAACAGAAAAGAAGGTTTTGTGAAGGAAGAAGAAACCACAATATCTGGTGAAGAACTTTCAGAGGAAGAAACCGGAGAATAAAAGACAATTGATTTTAAGGTGAGATTTTGAGCAGACGCAGCGATTTTTCCCGGTGAAAAGGCGAAAATCACACTCCGAAAAGAAAACGATATCCGTTGACAGAATCTCCCTAAAAATTAAATTTAGATTTAACATCATTTTCCGAAAGACCGGAGATTTAATTTCCCGACAGCGATTTGAAAATGATAAAAATATCGTATTTTCAGGCTCATAAAAGCAGTATTCCGCTTATTCGAGCCATACACAATATGTAGATTTGAGATTTTCTCATAAAAAAAGGAATTTTTGGAGCATATGAGTAAAGTTGTAGTCGGTATGTCAGGCGGTGTTGACAGCGCTGTATGTGCATACCTCTTAAAAGAAGAAGGATATGATTGTTTAGGTCTCACTCTTCGAAGCTGGGAGTCTTCAGACGGAGAAGAGAGCAGATGCTGCGAGATTGATGATGCAAAAAGCATAGCAGACCATCTCGGATTTCCTTTTCATACTTTTAACTGCATATCGGAGTTTGATGAGAAGGTTACAAAGCCTTTTATCTGTGATTATATAAACGGAATGACTCCGAATCCCTGTATCGAGTG
Source organism: Lachnospiraceae bacterium (assembly GCA_017538995.1). Lineage (GTDB taxonomy): Bacteria > Bacillota > Clostridia > Lachnospirales > Lachnospiraceae > UBA3766. Next base: position 1,353 of record JAFYHV010000021.1, read on the forward strand.
CAACAGATACGTGAAATGGGAAAGAATGCTTTATTTTGCGAACATCCGCCAGGCTGATTTTGTTGCGACAGGTCATTATGCAACGGTAGTAAAGCTTGATAACGGCCGATATACCGTGAAAAAAGCAGATTACGCACAGAAAGATCAGACTTACATGCTTTATAAACTCTCCCAGGAGCAGCTTTCGAGAACTTTAATGCCCCTTGGAAAGTATTCAAAGGATGAAGTAAGGGAAATTGCGAGAAAAGCAGGAATAATTGTGGCAGAAAAGCCTGATTCGCAGGAAATCTGCTTTGTTCCTGACGGAGATTACGCAGGTTACATAGAAAAGAATGCTTCTGATTTTACTTCCGTGGAAGGAAATTTCGTGGATGAAGAGGGCAATATCCTCGGTAAACACAGAGGAATCATTCATTATACCATAGGACAGAGAAAAGGCCTCGGCATTGTGTTCGGACATCCTATGTTCGTAAAAGAAATAAAACCCGAAACAAACGAAGTTGTTTTAAGCGAAGACGAAGCATTATATAATGATGAGATTTTCGTAAACGATCTTAACTTCCTTAGTATAGAAGATATAAAAATGGGCGAAGAAATTCCCGCAAAGGTTAAGATTCGTTACCGCCATGACGGAGAAAACGCAATCCTTATGCGTTTTGATGAGAATACACTTAGAATAGTATTTGAAAAGCCGGTTCGCGCGGCAACCGCAGGCCAGTCCGCTGTCTTTTATGATGAAAACGAATGTGTCATCGGCGGCGGTAAAATAATCAGAAAACCTTTTTAAACAATTAAATATGATATATGCAAAAATATCGGTTTCGCCGGGCGTTTCCGATATTTTTTTAAAAAATAAAAATTTTTTGTAACATTTTGAAAACTTAAGTTGTTTATCATACAGAAAGCAGGTAGAAAGATGAACAGCGCTTCCACTAAAGAGATGGAAGAAATATATCTTAAATACTGTATACCGCTTAAAAAGTATGTCGTTTCGATTTGCCGCAATCAGGACCTGGCGGACGACATAGTATCCGAAACTTTTTACAGGGCGATAAAGAATTATGATTTTTTTACGGGTGGCAACCTCTTCGCCTGGCTGTGTACGATAGCTAAGAACATATATTTCAACCACTTAAAGAAAAAAGATAATACGAACGCATCGATAGACGATGAAAACTTCATGGAAGTGGCAGGAAACACCGATGTTGAAGCTGAAGTCATGAAGAGAGAGGAACAGAGGAAATTAGCGGAAAGCATTAATTCCCTGGCCGATGTCGAAAAACAGGTTGTTAAGTTAAGAATCGATTCGGGACTCTCATTTAAGGAAATCGGAGATGTGCTCCACAAAAGCGAAAACTGGGCAAGAGTAACCTTCTACCGCTCAAAAGAAAAACTGAAAGGAATGATGAATGATGAAGAATGAAAAATGTAGTCTCATAAAAGATTTGCTTCCATCATACATAGACGAACTTACAAGCGAAGAAACAAAAAAAGAAATAGAAAATCATTTAAACGAATGTCCCGACTGTAAGAAGGCATATGAATCCATGAAGGGCGATATTCCGGGCGAAAAGGAAATTGAAAGCACGGAAAAATACGATGAGGAACTTATTAAGAAGATAGGTCTTAACGTTAAAAGAAAAACCGACAGATCAAAAGTGGTTTCCATCGTTGTAATCGTAGCTTTAGTACTGCTTTTCCTCCTGCTTAATCTTCCAATCGTTCCGATCAGTCAGAAGAATGTTTACGCTAAAGTCACAGTTCCGTCACTTATGCTGGATTCGGCAGGCAGAAAATACAATAATGTTCCCGAAAATTCGGTTTTATTATATGAGGACGAAGATGATATTGATGAAGTGTATTTTCACATGATTATTTTCAAAGATTCAAGTATGGAAAACGACGGAATTATATACTATGCAACGGACAATGTTGATTTATGGTATTTCTCCCTCGTGGAACTTGATTCGAAGAAACCTATCAGAACATACAAAACAAAGGTTCAGAATATTGACGGCCAAAATGTACTCGTAGTATACGGTTTAAGAACATCCGTACTCGGCAGTCTCTTTGGAAGAAAAGATACAATATCCAAAGTTAATTTAGTTGATACAAACGGAATTGAAGGAGTTTATCTTAAAAAAGGGAAAAAGCTAGAAAAAATAGATATAAATTAGCGGATCCGAAATTCATTTTCATTTTATAGAACCCCGGCGGGCCCTGATACCGTCGGGGTTCTTATGATTTTAATTTACTTTTCAACAAGGTCGGATAATTTCTTATTGTAAAAGAAATTGTGCACTAGCTCTCCGTATTCTTTCCAGAGCGGAAGAGTAATACATCCTGAAGCTCTCGGACATTCCTCAGCCTTTTCAGCCAGACAAGCAACCGGAGCAAGCGAACCTTCGGTTAATTCAATAATCTCGCCGACAGGATATTCTTCGGGTTTTCTTTTTAATTTATATCCGCCGCCTTTTCCCGAAAGGCTTATTAAAAGACCGCCCTCAACTAAATCTTTTATGATTATTTCGAGGTATTTCTTTGAAATATTCTGTCTCTCCGCGATGTCTTTAAGCGGAATGAACTTATCGGGATCCTGAGAAGCAAGATCAATCATTATTCGAAGTGCATATCTTCCTTTTGTAGAAATCATTTTTTTACCCACCTTATAAAAGGAGCCGGGCACGCTTTGCAAGCCGGGCACCAATAAAAAAGTGCCTGGCATCCCGAAGGGTGCCTGGCACTTAAAATGCAATAATTAAGCCTTACCGTCTGAACCAAGAACGTTGATGATCTTGTGAGCAACCATGTCCTTAACAGCCTGACGAGCGGGCTTTAAGTACTGACGGGGATCAAAGTGATCGGGATGCTCTGCGAAGTACTTTCTGATGTTACCTGTCATAGCAAGACGGATATCGGAGTCGATATTGATCTTACATACAGCAAGTTCAGCTGCTTTACGAAGCTGCTCTTCGGGAATACCAACTGCATCGGGCATATTTCCGCCGTATGTGTTAACCATCTTAACGAATTCCTGAGGAACTGAAGATGAACCGTGAAGAACGATAGGGAATCCGGGAAGTCTCTTGATGCACTCTTCGAGTACGTCGAAACGAAGGGGTGGCGGAACAAGGATGCCGTCAGCGTTTCTTGTACACTGAGCTGCTGTGAACTTGTAAGCACCGTGTGATGTACCGATAGCAATTGCAAGGGAGTCACAACCTGTTCTGGAAACGAATTCTTCAACTTCTTCAGGTCTTGTGTAAGCTTCCTTACCTGATTCAACAACTACTTCGTCTTCGATACCTGCGAGAGTACCGAGTTCAGCTTCTACAACTACGCCGTGAGCGTGAGCATATTCAACTACCTGTTTTGTAAGTGCGATGTTGTCTTCGAAAGATTTGGAAGAAGCATCGATCATAACTGATGTAAATCCGCCATCGATACATGATTTACAAAGTTCGAATGTATCACCGTGATCAAGATGAAGTGCGATGGGGATGTCGGGATTCTCGATAACTGCTGCTTCAACAAGCTTTACAAGATAAGTGTGGTTAGCATAAGCACGAGCGCCCTTGGAAACCTGAAGAATAACAGGGCTCTTTAATTCGCCTGCAGCTTCTGTAATTCCCTGAACGATTTCCATATTGTTTACGTTGAAAGCGCCGACTGCATAGCCGCCGTCATAGGCTTTCTTAAACATTTCTGTTGTGGTAACTAAAGCCATTTTAAAACCTCCTAAAAGATAGAAATTGTTGCGATCAAAAAAGAATTTGAAGCGCGTTCGTTCAGATTATAGCATAAAGAAATTGAATTTACAAAAGGAATTCACTAAAAAATAGGGATATTGTCTAAAATTTGTCATATTTTAAATGTGAAAAATATGTGATAAAATTGCAAAATAGGTACAAGGGGGCACAATTTTTATTACTGGAGAGACAAATGAAACCTATTAAAGGAATAATTTCATGTGCGGTTTTGTCGTTCGCAGTCCTTCTTACGGGGTGCGAAAAGACCGATATTCACAAAATCGAACCTGTTTCGAAGGAATTGTATCAGAAAACTATTCCGGAGACCTTTGAGGTACACAGGGGAGATATGACGCCTACCATCAGGCTTAAACTTACCCAGAACTCATTAAGATATTATAACTATTCAGTTGAACTTGACGATCTTGAGTTTGACGAACTGAAAGTGGCGAACGGCGATTTTGTAAAAGCCGGGCAGGTTCTCTGCGTCTTCAAATCAGAAAAAATCGAGAAAAAAGTCACAGAGGCAAGAGAAACTCTCGAAACCGACAGACTGCTTTTAGAGCACGTGAAAAAACTCAAAGAAATTTATTTTGACCCCGAAAAGACCGACCCCGATATCAAGGAACATGCTTCCAATATTGCTCTTGGCAATACTTATGACAATCAGATAGCATCCATTGAGGATGATATTAAATTAAAAGAAATCGAACTTATGGAGAGCCAAAGAGATCTGGACAAATGTATTGTCAAGGCAAGAGAAGATGGTGTTATCACATATGTCAGCGATGCCATCGCCAATGGTGTTGTTATTAAAGGCAAGGATATTTTAACCGAAGCAAGCGGTGATGTAGGCTTTTCCACCGAAGTAAAAAATACCGATTACGAATTTGAAATCGGCGCAGTTTACAAGGCTCAGTCTCCTACTATGGAATTTGACGTGGAAATTGTGCGAATAGAGGAAAACAATACGGGAACCCATACGCTTTATTTAAATCCGGTAAGCGATGATGTCGGATATGTAAGTACTGAAAAATTTGAGGTTGTTATTCCGTTAGAAACAATCAAAGACGTTGTATATGTCGAAGAAAGATATGTTTACACAGCAGTAAACGAAAAGAGATTTGTTTATGTAGTGGATGAAAACGGATTCAAAAATCCCGTTTATGTAGAAGTTGATTCCGTTGTTGACGGAATGGCGATTATTAAGAGCGGGCTTAACGGCGGAGAAGAGGTGGCTGCGAAATGATAAAGATGCGAAGAATAAAAGCTGTGGCTCTTGCATTAAGTGCCTTAATAGTTCTCTGTTCCTGTACTTCCGGACAGGATGTTCCCGAGCTTTTGGAGCCTGTCGGAGCAGAACCCACATTCAGACCTGTTGAAAGGGCTGATATGGGTGTTTCCAAACTGATCACCGGAACAGTAATGGGAATGGAATACTGCCATTTTTATGAGAAAATGGTTGAGATAAAAGATTTTTATGTATCCGTCGGTGACTATGTCAACGAGGGTGATATTTTGGTGGAAGCAGATGTTGATTCTGTCAAAGATCAGATTACAGAGCTTAACTCAAGCCTTTCGATGCTGACAGCCGAATATGAGGCAGGTAAGAAAAAATACGATATCGAACTTGCAAAACTCGAACTTCAGAAAGAGCAGGCAGAGTATAACAAAAACCTGGGCATCGTAAATGAGGAATTTGTAAAATCATTCGACAAGAGCCTTGAAGCTTTTGAAGAGAATTATGCATATTCCGATGAAATGTATGAGTTTAACAAAAGAAAAATAAATGAAAGCATTACCGAACTTAACAAAATAGTTAACGACGGCGTTATCAGAGCAAAAAAGAGCGGATATGTAACTTATAAGAAAGATTTGAAGAACGGAAATACCGCCATGGCAAACGAAAATCTTATAACAATTACTGATCCCGAGGATCTGTTCTTTGCCTCACAGGGAGATACCAGATCTTACAATTATTCAAAATATGCCGTTAAATTTGCATTTATAGAAGGTAAGAAAGTTCCTATCAGCGAATATAACTATTCGGACAGTGAAACGGTTTACGCCAAGGCGCAGAACCTTTATCCCATCCAGCGTTTCAAACCCGAAGAGGAAGTTAACGTTGAACTTGGTGATTTTGTGCTTTTACAGTTTTATGAGAAAGACAAGAACGACGTGCTGGTAGTCGGAAAAGATTCCGTCAATACCGATGACACAGGCTCGTTTGTTTATGTTAAGGCAGATGACGGTTCGCTTGAGAAAAGATACTTTGAAGTCGGTACGTCAGACGAGCACAATTACGAAGTATTAAGCGGCCTTGAAGAAGGTGAGATGGTTCTTTATATTCAGGAAGCTCCTCTTCCTAAAAGAGAAGGCCAGTATGAAGTTAAATTAAGAACCTATGCGTATTCCGAAACTGCAAAAGGAATTAAGTATATTGAAGAGTCAACACATTCGTATTTTTCTTCCGATGAAGGTGAGGTTGACGAACTTTTCGTAAATGAGGGTGATGAAATTAAAAAGGGTGATCCTCTTTTAAGAATTATGATTGATTCGGCAAAAGGAACCTTAGTCGGAATTGAAAACAGAATTAAAAGTGAAAACAGAGATTACGACAATTATGTAAAAGACGCCGAAAAAGAGTTTGAAGAATTAAACAAAACCATCTATGACGGCGCCGGCAAAACAAAGCAGCAGACCGACAGAATAGAGGAAATAAAGAAAGCACTTGCGGATCCGAATACAAGCCAGAAGGATATGGTTAAACTTGCTATGGAAAAAGCAGAGCTTGAAGTGAGCGCAAACGGTATTGCATATGATGTGAAATATGCAGAGATGGATTTAAAGCTCCTTGAGATAAACAAGGAAACGCGTAAAAAACAGCATGACAGCACCATTGCTTCATTAAACAGACAACTTGCAAATGCGAAGAAGAATAACGACGGTACGGGATATAAAACAATCTATGCCGAATATGACGGAAAAATCACTTCGATATCTGCTTACAAGGGCGACAAAGTCAATGTTGGCAAGAAAATGATTGAGACCGCTTCTTACTTTGACAATGTTGTTAAATTTGGTGGAACACACGATCCCGAAGCTGTCGGATACAAATACAAAATAAAGTATAAAGATGAAGAATTCGATGCAGAAGTTATAGCCGGCAACAACAATACATTTGCGCATGTATTTACGGAAAACGGCAAAGTTTACTGTACGGCACCTTCATATGACAACAATCCTTTCTATATGAGAGTTGAAGAAGGATTTTTCTCATACGAGCCCCAGTTTATGGGCATGGAAGTATCCTATGACAAGCTTAGACTTGACAATATGTTCTATGTTCCCGGCGATTACGTTATGAAGGAAATTTCTTTCGACAAAAAAGAATACTATTATGTATGGATACTGGACGGAGACACGGTATTTAAAAGATATGTTCAGCCCGGAACGGATCAGAGGGTCGGAACTTCTGACAAACCGGTAATTGTTAACGGCCTGCATGTAGGAGACATTCTTGTTAAGTAACAGGAGAAGGATAAAATGATAAGATTTATCAAATACAAAATACTGAATAAAAAGTGGCTTAATTTCTGTTTGCTTACCGGAGTTATTCTTCTGTCGGCATTTTTAAGCGTATATCCGATGTTTAAGGAAGGAAGCCTTAACAGACTGCTTTCAAATCTCTTCACAGAGTATTTTGAAAAGTATGGTACATTCCCTGCAGTAATGTCTACCAAAGGCTCGTTATACGGTGAAAACTATACGGACGTTGATACTACTTTAGGATTCTTAAACAGTCTTGAAACCAAATGGAATTATTATATTGATCTTCCTGTTGTTCAAAGGCAGCAGGTTCTTGAAATCCCCGCAGGTTATGCGGAAGAGAATCTGACAGGCAAATCCAGACAGCTGACTCTGGGCTATGTCGACAAACTTCGCGATCATGCGGAAATTCTGGCAGGCGTATGGCCTGAAGAAGCTGCCACTTCCGAAAACGAAATGGTTCAGGAAGCGTTAAAAGACGGCGCAATTCCCGTTGTTGTATCGCAAAAGACATACGATGCGGATGATTTAACCATCGGACAGTACTGGACTGCAATAGTTAAAAAAGACGATCAGAAAATACATGTTAAGCTTGTTATCTGCGGTATCATCGAAGAAGTTGATGACGGGGATCCTTTCTGGGACAGAAGACTTAGAACATTTGACAGAGTTCTTCTGGCAGACAAGGAAGATTTTTCAACCATTCTGGAAATCTACGTGCAATCTCCGATTAACTATACCGAGAGAGTTATGTTTGATTATACATATATCAACTATAACAATGCCGAAGAATACTATTCATATTTAAGACAGTTCAGAGGAATCGATGCAAATCTTACCTCTAATTTTGAGAATACTCTGGCTTCCTATATTGAATCGAAGAAGACCATCAGTATCATTCTTTTAACCTTTGAAATTCCGATTATTGCTCTTTTACTTCTTTTCATTTATATGATTTCGAGCAGAATTCTTGAAATGGAAACCGGTGAAATTGCAATGCTCAAGAGCCGTGGCGTTTCAAGATTTAAGGTTATTAGACTTTACATGCTGCAGTCATTTGTTATATCGATAATAGGATCTGTTATCGGCCTGCCGTTTGGTTATCTTTTCTGTAAACTCGGTGCGGGAACAGATGCGTTCCTTGTATTTACCCTAAAAGACACAACCATCTATCAGCCGACATACATGATGATTGCATTTTCGGGAATAGCTTTTGCATTATCAATGCTCTTTATGACCATTCCCGTAATTCCTCTTTCAAGATTTACGATTATCGAAAGAAGATCGGCTAAAAATTCGGGCAAGTCAAAAGCACTCTGGGAGAAATTCTTCCTGGATATACCTCTTTTGCTGCTTTCCGGATATCTTCTTTACAACTATATGAAACAGAGAGAATCGATTTCACTTACCGTTATTGCGGGCGGTCAGATTGATCCGATTATATTCCTTGATTCTTCACTGTTTATTTTAGGATGCGGATTATTTGCCTTAAGAATAATTCATTTAATCATCAACCTTATTTACAAACTGGGAAGAAATAAATGGAAACCCGCAGAATACGTTGCATTCCTGCAGATTATCAGAAACACCAAGAAGCAGGGATTCATTTCGGTATTCCTTGTAATGACAATCGCGATGGGCATTTTTAACTCCAACCTGGCGCGAAGCGTAAATGAAAACATGGAAGACCGAATCAACTACAACACCGGCTGCGATTATAAGATTGAAGAAAGATGGAATCTTACAATTAAGAAAATTCCGATGACGAGTGAAGCTTACTGGCGTTACAATGAGCCGGATTATCAGCGTTTTGAGGGATTAAAAGATCTTGGCGTTGAAAGTATGACCAAGGTTCTTCGCGACGAGGATACTATAGTTAACGTGGAAAGAAAGAAGGAAGTAGGATGCCTTCTTCTGGCTATCAATACCAAGGAATTCGGTGAGACAGCAGCATTACAGGACGGACTTAATGACAAGCACTGGTTTTATTATTTAAATGACCTTGGACAGAATCCCAAAGGAATTATTATTTCCAGAAATCTTGCCGAGAAATATGAATTAAATGTAGGTGATAAACTCGATTACTCCAGAGTATCGCCTATTGATTCCAGCAAGGAATACGCAAGTACCCGTGGTGAAATCGTTGCCATAGTAGATTCTTTCCCGGGATATGAATCAACTGTTTACGAAGAACAGCCTGATGCTACATTTAAGAAGAGAGAGAATTATCTCATTGTGGCAAACTACAATACGGTAACCAGCGCATTCAACTTAAGACCTTATCAGATATGGATGAAATTTGCAGACAATGCAGATTATAAAGAGATAAGCAAATATGTTGAAGAGGTCGGCAGACTTCCTAAAATTACCGCAAGAGAAGAGCTTATTCAGAATCAGAGAAACTCAACTCTTATCCAGATTACAAACGGTATGTTCTCGATAGGATTTGTTATTTCGCTTGTTGTCTGCGGTGTAGGTTTCTTAATCTACTGGATACTTACCATAAAAGAAAGAGAGCTTATTTATGGTATTTACCGTTCCATGGGTCTTACCATGGGAGAGATTTTCAGAATGCTTATTGTGGAGCAGATATTCTCTTCACTCTTTGCATGCGGAGCGGGCTTCGGTGTCGGAATGCTGACAACGTTCCTGTTCACCAAACTTATCTCAACGGTATACCTGCCGAGAGAGCACAATATCCCTCTTACAATTATCTGTAAAGCCGAGGACGGCATGAAGATGGCTGTAATCGTAGGATTTGTACTTATCCTCTGCTTTATCGTAATCTACAGAATTATTAAGAACATGAACATTACCAAGGCTATTAAGCTTGGCGAAGACTAAATGACCAAATGGGGACGGTTCTATTTTGGCTTTTTTGACCACCTGGGGACAGTTCTCTAATAGAAAAATTAACGGTGATAAAAATGGACAGTATAATTAAAACTATCGATGTTCACAAAAGTTTCCCCTTGGGAAACCATGAAATCCTTGAAGTATTAAAAGGCGTTGATATGGATGTTCCGCCTGCGTGCCTTACAATTTTAAAAGGCCGTTCGGGTTCCGGTAAAACAACTCTTTTAAATATTCTGAGTATGCTTGACGATCCCACGAGCGGACAGGTCATTATCGACGGAAGAGACGTGGGCGGCATGAGCATTCGTCAGAGAGAAACCATGAGAAGATACAATATCGGATTTGTATTTCAGTCGGTAGCTTTGGTACCGATTATGAGTGCTTACGAGAATGTTGATTTTGCTCTTAAACTCGCTGATTACAAGGGCGACAGAGATGCCAGAATCAGAGAGGTTTTATCCATCGTCGGACTTGAAAAAAGAATGGCTCACATGCCTTCACAGATGTCCGGTGGTGAGCAGCAGAGAGTTGCCATCGCAAGAGCGGTAGCGCACAAGCCCAAAATTATATTTGCGGATGAGCCTACCGGAGCACTTGATACAAACACAGGTCTTGGAATCATTAAGCTTTTCAAGGAACTTATCGCAAAAGAAGGAATCACCATAGTAATGACAACACATGACCCTAACCTTATGGTTTTCGGTGATGCAGTTTACGAGATGGAAGACGGAGAATTAAAGTATGTACCCGCAGAACAATGACGAAATGAACAACGAATATGTAAATAACGAGACTGAGGAAGCGGTTTATGCAGGTGAGGAAAATTACGACGCTGGTGAAGTAACCGAAGAAGCCGAAGCAGAAAAAGATAATATTCTTGTCTGCGACGGACTTGTTAAGATTTACAAGACTGACGATGTTGAAGTACTTGCTCTTCAGGGCCTTGAACTTGAAATCGAGAGAGGCGAACTCGTAGCCATTATCGGTAAATCAGGTTCCGGTAAATCCACGCTTCTTAACATGATTGGCGGTCTTGAAAAACCTACCGCAGGACGTCTTTATGTAGACGGTCACGATTTGTTTGCAATGTCAGAAAAAGGCCTGGTTGAATACAGAAGAAAGTCCGTAGGCTTTGTATGGCAGAACAGCGGTCAGAATCTCTTCCCTTACTTTACGGCTCTTCAGAACGTAGAGGCTCCGCTCTACTTTGACCATATGAGTCAAAAAGCAAGAAGAGAAAAAGCAATGGGTCTTCTTAAGATGATTGGTATCGATCACAAAGCCAATTCATATCCGGCACAGATGTCCGGTGGTGAACAGCAGAGAGTTGCCATCGCCGTAGCTCTTGCACATGACCCTCAGATTCTCTTGGCAGACGAGCCTACAGGTGCGGTTGATTCAAAGACATCAAATATGATTCAGGATATCTTCAGAAAGATTAACGAAGAAATCGGTATCACAATCATTATCGTTACCCACGACTTAAGCCTTGCCAATAAGGTTTCGCGTGTTATCATGATTTCCGACGGTAAAATCAGTACCGAAAAGATCATGAAAGAAAAATATCGTCAGCAGCTCGACAACATGACCACAGAAAGTCTTGCGGCTGTCGAATCACATGAAGAGTACTCAATCCTCGACAAAGCCCGCCGAGTTCAGTTGTCACAGGATGCACTCGAAATGGCAGGTATCGACTCCAACAAAGTTCGTGTTGAGGTTAAGGACGGAAAGATTATTATTTCCAAATAGCCATTTTTCTGAGTTTGAAATAAAAAATGAGACAAAATGTTGATACGTCGGAGTTCAAAAGAGCATCCGATATGGATAAGAAGTATATCATTAAGAATCGGAATGAGTACTTTAAGGGTACTTTTAGTTATTCTTTTATTAAAGTATTTCTTATTTGATTGCTTTTTTTGCTCACAAACCCAGAGGAATTTGAGGGATAATTAATTATGAAAATTTATAAACGAAAAACTTGGCAATATGAAACCACTGGTACGGAAAAAAATTCTGTTCTATTTGGAGTATATATTTTCGAATATAAATGGAGAGATACTGGAGAAAGAGTTAAAGTCAAAGATCCTTTATATGGCCAAGATTATGCTTTTCCTGTTTATAATGTAACAATTGAAGGAATAGATTATTCGTTTGCTAGCGGAGAATTATCGAATGGTGTTTATGGGTTTTATGTTTTGAAGTATTAATAATATTGAGTTGAAAAATATATATTAAAAAAACCGGCATTAGCCGGTTTTTTTATTGTTTTATATATTTACAAATGAAACCTCTTCTTAAACTCTGCCAACACCGTTCTTCCCTTAAACACTATCAAACCGAAGAACGCGAGCACATTTATTACCATGCAGATTGACCAGGTAAGAGGCGGCTTGTTGCGGTAGAAGATCAGAAGTGCTATCCACGGCGCTACACCCACCAGAATGTTTAAAAACATGTATATTAACGAGTAGTCGGTAAAATGCTTGTCTATAAATGAAAGAATGAAATTAGCCACTAAATTTCCGCTGCAGAGGATTGGTACCACGTATCCGGCGGTAACGCCCAGATACGGCAGATCCCATGCCAGTGTGATATAGGCTTCGGAGAAGAAACTTAGTATCGACAGCGCTATCATCGTAAAGAACATGGCTTTTAACAGGTTGTAATGTTTCCTGATGATAAATTCAATAATCCAGCCGATTACCAAAAGCCAGGCAACTACCAGCGGGCTCCATGAAGGATGTTCCATTTCCAGGAACAGGAAATCCAGCGCCAGGTTTATAATCATCAAAGCAAAAAATACAAACATAACTATCTTAAAAGCTTTGCGTCTTAACCTTGTTTTAATCTCGATTTTTGGAACATAATCCCTTTCGCCTTCACCTGTCAGAAGATTCTGGCAGAGAGGGCATTTCTCGAGATTTCCACCGATATTTATTTTGCAGTGCGGACACATTTTCATTGTCAGTCTGTAACCTCGTTAGAATAAAGAGTCATTTCTATGCCTTCGTCGGTAAGACTCTTAATAAAATCTCTTATAACCTGAGTGCTCTTGTATGCGCTGCTGATGCCGAGTACAAAATCGTCTTTGTATGTGGAGCAGACCACAAACATGGAACTTGTGGAGCAGTACGCATTATAAGAAGCAATATATTCTGAAAGTTCGTCAGGAACTTTTAAAATTCCAAGGTTTGAAACAACGGCTGTAACTCTTTTTGCCTGTCGGTTTGTAAAAGCCTTAACAACAGGATTTTTAAGGAAAAGAGGAGCCAGTCTTATGAAAAGTATTTTTTCAAGTTTTTCGTAATCATACATTCTGGCTTCGACCATTTCGGGAGTCAGTTCGTATTTAAGATCGGCATTAAACTGCTCGGCCACACTTTCAAAGGTGTCGGAACTTTTGAAAAGATGACTTACATTAACCGAATTGAAGAAGTTTCTGGATGTATCGGAAGGATAATAATTCCTTAAATTTACGGGCATACTGATTGTGACAGGCTGGATTCTGTTTAATACCGGCATGTCTTTGTAAATACTCATCATAAGCTTTGTAGCGATGTATGAAGTCAGGGAAACATGCGTTTCTTTGGCCTTTGCCAGTACATCTTTTACATTCATATGAACTTCCATGAAACGAATCTGGTTGTAAGGAAGTTTCTGACCTTTTATATGATAAGCGGTTCTTAATTTTTTCTTTTTAACATTCTTGTTTTTCTTCGCATAATAATGTCTGAAACTGTCCTGCGAAAGAGCAGCCTCCGAAGCACCCGAAGTCATTGGAATATCGGGAATTTCATCAGGATGTTTTAACTTCAGATAGTGATAAACAATCAGATTAAGAAACTCAATCGCACCGTTTCCGTCTGCGATGGCATGGAAGAAATCAAGATTGATTCTGTTGTAATAATATGTAACATGATAATGCAGTTTGCCGAAGGTTTTCTGATCAATTAACATGGGGCAGGGTCTCTCGTTTTCAATGGTAACGACAGGTTCGTCGTCAGTGGGCTCCATGTAATGCCAAAAGAGACCTCGAAGAATCGTCACCTGATACTGGGGACGCTCCTTTGCGGCATTTTTTACTGCATCGTTTAATATATTCTCTTCAATGTCTTCGTTTAAAGTACAGGTAATGCGAAAAGATCTGGTGTCGCGGTCATTTGCGCTCGCCAGAAAGACTTTTGCAACATTATCCATTCTGTACCATGTTTCGTGAGCCATTTTTAGTGGACTCTCCTTTAAACTGAGTTAGTATAATTCTTCAATAAATTTGCTGATTGAATCCATCGCGCGAAGTGCCTTTTTAAAAGGCATCATCTGGAACACATGCCATGCATCCTCGTACTCTTCGAGAGTGACGGTGACTGTGTCTTTTATCAGCTTTTCGTAAAGATTGTATGAATCGGATTTAAGGACTTCGTTTGAACCCACCTGAATTAAGAAGGGCGGGAAGCCTTCGAAATCCGCGAAGAGCGGACTGTATTTGGGATCCGCATAGTTAAAGCCGTAATCCTCAATCTTAAAATCTTTTATGTTTTCGTTAAATTTATCGTTAAGACCTACGAAAGAAAAACGTGCGGTCTGGATATATTCTTTGGTAAGTATAGGATCCTGAGTCTTGCATGTTTCATAGGATTCGCCGGACATGGTCATATCGGTCCAGGGGCTCATTAAAACAATACCTTTGGGAAGAAGTCTTCCCTGTGCTTTAAGCTTAAGTGCAAGCTCGAGTGCTAAGTTTCCGCCTGCCGAATCGCCGACGAGAACAACTTCTCTGGCACCGAAACCAAGCTGCATAAGATAATTCCATACAGTCAGCGCATCCTCAATGGCTGCAGGGTAAGGGTTTTCGGGAGCAAGACGGTATTCAAAAGACATTACTTCCATGCCTGTATTTAAGGCAAGCTTTGCAGCCAGAACTCTCGCGTATTTAAGACTTCCGCATGTATAACCGCCGCCGTGACAGTACATGATGATGCGTCTTTTTTCATGTTTGAACTCTGGTCTTACCCATTCGCAGGGAATGCCTTTAACCGTTAAATCATCGGTTTCGATGTTGTTTGAGAGAGTAGACAAAGTTGCAAACAAATCCTGACCGGCTCTCTGCTTCTTAATGTCGTCCAGTGAAATCGAATCACCTGAAGACGAAACCGCATGAATGGACTTTACCGCCTTCATCAAAGGCGACATCTGATTGTCTTCGGTATCCTGTTTTACAAATCTGATAAGTCTGCTCATTTATATCCCTCATAAAATACACAACACTTAATTATATCACTTTTATACTTACTTTGCCACATTTGTAAGCATAAGCTCTACGACACCGTCAAGCATTTCGATACCGTGTTCGAGAGTATCCACAGGGTCGTCGCTGGATTTTCCCCTGAGCCATTCGACCGTGGTTTCCGCAAACAGTTTCGAAAAGAAATATGCAAGTCTCTTTTTCTCTTTTTCGCTTACCTTTTTGCCGGTAGGTACAATCTTTGTCTCGTAAAGATTGTCTATATTCTGATAAGCCATCTTTGATACAACATCCACGATATAATCGCCAAACGCATCACGACCCATCGAATTGAAAAGGTTTCTTATGAAGATTTCATTCTTTCTTGCATAGGCGCCGACGATTCGAAGATTGGATTTCCAGGAACCGGGAGCGGAAAAGTCCAGGTTGACGAAAAGCTTTTCAGCTTTGACATAAATGATTTCCTCTTTGAGAGAATAGAGGTCCTGGTAATAGTAATAGAATGTGTTTCGGTTGATTTTACAGTTGTCGCAGACCTGCTTTATGGTGATTTTATCCATGGGAATACTTTGGGCAAGTTCGACAAAGCTGTCCATTATGGCTTTTTTCGTGAAATTTGACATTTTTTCTTCCTTTCTTTTAGGATAAAAAATTCGTCGCGCCGTTTATTTTAGGCAAATCGGGCGATTTTCAAAGAAATTATAAAAAGTTAACATTAAGTTAATATTTCATTTAGGCATTCAGGGTGCATTTGTCTGAATTTCATACATATCATACCAAATGTTTATTGAAAATGGAATCATTTTACGAAAAAATAATCACGATAATAGGGAGATAGTGTTATGAAGGTTTTACTCATAAACGGAAGCATGAGAGGAAATCAGAGTTCGTCCCTTAAAGTGGCCGAAGCTTTCGTTCGCGGAATTGTATCAGAAAACGGTGAAGAGAATACCGAAGTCGTTAAGATAAATTTACGCGAGAAGAATATCGAACATTGCTACGGATGCTTTTGCTGTTGGAAGCTTAATAAGGGCGAATGCATCATAAGAGACGATATGGACGAGATCAGAAAGCTCGTACTTGAGTCGGATGTGATAATAGAAAGTTTTCCTCTTTATTTTTTTGGGCTTCCTTCAAAGATGAAAGCCTTTATGGACAGAATGATTAATTTTGTGTCGGAATACAGAGCCGTTAACGGAGATGAGGCTACAGGAAGATTCTTACACGAAATGAGATATCCGGAATTAATGAATAAAAAGCTTGTTCTTGTTTCCGCATGCGGATATGAGGAAACCGTGGACTGTTACGATGCGGTTATCGACCAGTTCGATAAAATCTGCGGTCACGACAATTACACGAGAATATTCGTACCCCAGGGCGGTATGCTCGCGGAGAAAACATTCGAGAACAAAATTTCAAGGTACATGATTAAATTTGAGGAAGCCGGAAAGGAATTCGTAAGGTGCAAAAAACTTTCGAAGGAGACGGAAGAGAAGTTGAGCGTTCCGATGTTAGGACACAACACTTTTGCACAGGCCATAAATCTTAACTGGGATGAACCCGGTGTAGGCCCTTACGGAAAGGTTGTTAAGTGATGTTAAAAAAATTAAACTGGGCATTCGAAGCGGTAATAATTTGGTTTCTTTATATAGGAACATGGCCCGTTCTTCGAATCCTTTATCCGAGAAGAATAATCTGGGAAGATAAAAAAGCATCGACTGCGGTAATGAAGAAACCCTGCGTAATATATTCAAACCACACGGGTTATTCAGACGGTTTGTTCGCATTTGATATTTTACGAAAGTTTTATCCGTACACATTCATCGGAAAAGACTGGTACGAAAAGAACAAACTCTTCCACAGACTTTTAATGCACAGAAGATATATACCTCTCGACAGAGAACAGATGGATACATCCTGGTTAATGAAGGGAAAGAAAGTTATTGAAGACGGATACAGCATTTTCTTCTTCCCCGAAGGACACACAAGCAAGGACGGTCTCTTACTTGAATTCCAGCCCGGATTTTTAATGCTTGCAAAGCAGAGCAATATTCCGCTTGTTCCGATTTGTCTTGACAGAAAGGTGGATTTCTTCAAGCCTGTAAGAGTTATCATCGGCAAGCCGATTTACATCGATTTCCAAAAAGAGCCCGGCAGACCTTCGGTAGTTCTTAAAAAATACGCAGAAGTCTGCAAGGATGCCATCATCGATTTAAAAGACAGATACGGCAATCCGAAGTTTGTAACCGACGATGTAATTAAGTACAGAGAGAAGAAAGCCGCTCAGGAAAAGGATGCCGCAGAGACGGCAGTTTAAAAAGTTTATCAACCGAGGGGAAAATTCCGGAGGTTTATAAAATAGATAAAGAAAATAATATTTTTTATTCAAAAGGAGAGTAAAAATGAACGAGAAAGAACTCGCAATTGCTGCAAGAATCAAAGAGATGTTGTCAGAGAATTTAAGAATTCCCGCAGAAGAACTTGATTATGAGATCCCTCTTTTCGGTGACGGAATCGGTCTTGATTCAGTTGATTCACTTGAAATCATCGCTTGCATCGACTCAGAATACGGTGTAGCTATGACAGGTGTTGCAAAAGAGAACTTCTACAACATTACAAGTCTCACAAAGTACGTTGTAGAGAATATGTAATCAGAAACATTTTTAATACTAGTTGCGCGAGGTGCGTGAGAACACGCACCTACGTGCATATTGCCTGACAAAATATTGTTTATAAGGAGAATTTCCAAATGAGTAAGAACATCAATGCCAGATGCGTTGTTACAGGCTTAGGAATGATCAATGCAATCGGTAAAAATGTTGAAGAATGCTGGGAGAATGCCCTTAAAGGCACACCCGGAATAGATAAA
>JAFYHV010000138.1 GCA_017538995.1 Lachnospiraceae bacterium
ATTTCCGGCTTTTATGGGAAATGGGAACAGTTCTGTTTCCATTTTTTGCAAATTTTAGATTTAGGAGAATATTATGGCAATTCTTTGGGGCGGAAGATTCACAAAAGATAACGATAAAGAAATGTTTGATTTTAACGAATCGCTTTCTTTTGACAAGAAGCTGTATAAAGTTGATATTACAGGTTCTTTAGCTCATGCCGCAATGCTTGGAAAACAGGGCATTATCTCTGAAGAAGAAGCCGCAGACATCACTAAAGGCCTTAAATCTATTTTAGATGATATTGAAGCAGGTGCTTTATCATTTGATTCTGAAGCAGAAGATATTCATTCTTTTGTAGAAGCCGAACTTATTAAAAGAATCGGCGATACAGGTAAGAAGCTTCACACAGGCCGCAGCCGTAACGATCAGGTTGCACTTGATATGAAACTTTACACCAGAGAGAGAATCGATGAAATCAGTGCTCTTTTGAAAGATTTAACAGATGTAATCATCGAAAAAATGGAAGAGAATACTGAAACATATATGCCTGCATTTACGCATCTTCAAAAAGCACAGCCTACAAATCTGGCTCATTATCTCGGAGCATATGTTGAAATGTTTTTAAGAGATAAAGACAGATTAAAAGATATTAGAAAGAGACTTAATTTATCACCCTTGGGTGCCGGAGCTTTATGCGGAACCACTTATGATCTTGACAGAGATTATGTGGCAGAAAAGCTTTCGTTTGAAACAGCTACATTTAACAGCATGGATTCGGTATCAGATCGTGATTATTTAATTGAAACTCTTTCTGCCATAAGCATTATAATGATGCATTTATCAAGATTTTCCGAAGAAATCATCATCTGGAACTCCAATGAATACAGATTCGTGGAAATTGATGATGCTTATTCAACAGGTTCTTCGATAATGCCTCAGAAGAAAAATCCCGATGTGGCTGAACTTGTAAGAGGTAAGACCGGCCGAACTTACGGTGCTCTTATTTCCTTGCTTACCACAATGAAGGGACTGCCTCTTGCGTATAACAAAGATATGCAGGAAGACAAAGAAGTTGCTTTTGACGCAATGGATACAGTCACCAAGTGCATCAGCATCTTCACAAAAATGCTTTATACTCTTAAGTTTAACAATGATGTACTTGCAGAAAGTGCAATGAAGGGTTATACTAACGCAACCGATGCTGCAGATTACCTCGTAAAAAAAGGAATGCCTTTCAGAGATGCACATTCCGTAATCGGAAGACTGGTTCTTTTATGCCTTGATAAAAAATGTGCCATTGAAGATTTAAGCATTGCAGAATTAAAAGAACTTTCTGAACTTTTTGATGAGGATGTTTATGATGCGATTTCTTTAAAGACATGTGTCGAAAGAAGAATGACCAAAGGCGCACCCGGAGAAATCAAAAAAGCAATTGAACATTATAAAGAATTAAATAAATAAACGAATAAGAAATTCGTTACGGAGGATTAAAAAATGAGTGACAAATTACGTGTTGGTATTTTAGGCGGTACGGGTATGGTAGGCCAGAGATTTATCTCTCTCCTTGAAAACCATCCCTGGTTCGAAGTAGTTTTAATTGCAGCTTCACCCAGATCAAAGGGTAAAAGATATGAAGAAGCTGTAGGCGATAGATGGAAAATGTCTACACCCATGCCTGAAGCCGTTAAAGATATGATTGTTTACGATGTAAACGAAGTAGAAGAGATTTCCAAGCAGGTTGATTTCTGTTTCTCCGCTGTAGATATGACAAAGGATGAAATCAGAGCAATCGAAGAAGCATATGCAAAGGCTGAAACACCCGTTGTTTCAAATAACTCAGCTCACAGATGGACGAAGGACGTTCCTATGGTAGTTCCCGAAATAAATCCCGAGCATATGAAGGTTATTGATGATCAGAAGAAGAGATTAGGCACAACAAGAGGCTTTATCGCTGTTAAGCCTAACTGCTCAATTCAGTCATATGCACCTGTTCTTACGGCTTGGAAAGAGTTTGAGCCCTACGAAGTTATCGTAAGTACATATCAGGCTATTTCCGGTGCAGGCAAGACTTTCAAAGACTGGCCTGAGATGGTTGAAAATATCATTCCTTACATCGGCGGCGAGGAAGAAAAGTCTGAAAAAGAGCCCTTAAGAATCTGGGGTAAGGTTGAAAACGGCGAAATCGTTCCCGCTGACAACATTAAGATTACAAGCCAGTGTATCAGAGTACCTGTTTTAAACGGACATACGGCCAGCGTATTTGTTAAGTTTAAAAAGCAGCCTACAAAAGAACAGCTTATTCAGAAGCTTTGGGACTTTAAGGGACTTCCTCAGGAACTTGAACTTCCTTCAGCTCCCAAGCAGTTCATTCAGTATCTTGAAGAAGACAACAGACCTCAGGTAGCACTTGATGTTGACTACGAAAGAGGTATGGGTATCTCTGTCGGAAGAATCAGAGAAGACAGCATTTATGACTGGAAGTTCGTTGGTCTTTCACACAATACCGTAAGAGGTGCTGCTGGCGGGGCAATCCTTTGCGCAGAACTTCTTAAGGCTCAGGGCTATATTAGCGCTAAATAATTGATTTAAATAAATTGTCCGGAGTGCCATGTGCACTCCGGACAGTAAAGTGTATATTATGGGGTGTATTGATGATTATCGGTCGAAGCAGTGAAATCGAGTATTTAAATAAGATATTTAATTCTTCCGAAGGTTCTTTAGTCACTTTATACGGTCGTGCAGGTGTCGGAACCTCGTCCGTATGGCATGAATTTGTCAAAGACAAAAAATATGTTTACATTAAATGCCCCAAAGCTTCTTCCAAACAAATAAGTTTCCTTATCTCGGGAGACCTTACTCTTAAAGGTTTTGAATTCAGCGATGAATTCCCTTCTTTTGATGTTATTCTTGAAACCGTTTCCAATAAATACAAATCAGAC
>JAFYHV010000139.1 GCA_017538995.1 Lachnospiraceae bacterium
AAATTCTGGTAAGGTAATGAAAAAATGTGGAATGAAGTATGAGGGTACTTTACGCTGTTCAGATTGGAATAATCAGGGAGTTTGTGATGCTTGCTATTATGGATTGCTAAAATCAGAACGTTAACTTCAAGTTTGTCGGGATGAACGTTGGAACTTAAAATCGGAATATTTCAGTTTTTTAAATAACTATGAGAATAATTGACCTCAAATTGCTCTGACAAAATATTTCGAATTCTACATTTTTTGATAATTAATTCACACGAAAACACCCAGTTAACTAAAAAAATATGCATTTTTGTCAAAAAAGTTTCGTTATCCAGCTAATTATGTTAAAATATCTTTGGTGATTAATATGGATAAATTATATTTTAGAGAAAAGTACATAAAAAAACTTCGAGGATTCTACGATGATGTTGATATGATCAAGGTTATCACAGGTGTAAGACGATGCGGTAAATCATCTCTGATGGAGATGGTTTGCGATGAGATTATAAAAAATGGAGTTGATTCAAAGAATATTATTTATATCCATTTGGATAAAAGACCGTACAAGTCCATCAAGACAACTGAAAAACTTGAGGAAATTATTGATAGCAAGGCAGAAGGCATTGATGGTATTAAATACTTATTCATTGATGAGGTTCAGAATGTTAAGGATTTTGAGGAGATTGTAAATGCATATCGAGAGGAAGGGGATTATTCTATTTTCCTTACCGGTAGTAATTCCTATCTTCTTTCGGGCGAACTCTCAACAAAACTTACGGGAAGATATATTGAATTTGAAATGAAAACACTTACATTTGATGAGTATATCGGAATTAAGAAGTTTTTTGACAAACCGATTAATGTCGATTTAGAAAGAGAATTCATTCAATATATCATTGAAGGTGGCTTCCCTTTGGCTGTGAAATATGATGATTATGAAGATAAGATGGCGTATGTCGACAGCGTTATTGATGAGATATACAAAAAGGATATAAAAAAGAACAATAAAATCAGAAAGAAAGGATTATTCCAGAAAATACAAACATATATTATCAATAATTTTGGCTCTACAACTTCGGTCAATTCAATACGTGATTATCTTCTAAGTACCGGTGAAAGTGTATCGACAATAACGATTTATAACTATCTGAAAATTCTCGAGAATGCGAAAATCATTTCCAAATGTGAGCGGTTTGATATGAAGAGTAAAAAATCTCTTAACGGCGAGGAAAAATACTATCTATCGGATTTGAGTTTTTACTTTTCTCAAAATACCGATGGCAGAATAAATTATGGACCGGTGTTGGAAAATATCGTATACAACTATGCTTGCTCCAAAGGTTATAAAGTGAGCATCGGTAAAATCGGAAAACTTGAGGTTGATTTTATACTTAGAAAACGTTCAGATGAGTATTCTTATGTACAGGTGGCAC
Organism: Lachnospiraceae bacterium; assembly: GCA_017538995.1. Taxonomy (GTDB): domain Bacteria; phylum Bacillota; class Clostridia; order Lachnospirales; family Lachnospiraceae; genus UBA3766. Next base: position 1,419 of record JAFYHV010000139.1, read on the forward strand.
GAACAATCGATAACGATAATTTCGACGAAAACGGAAAGAACATCACAGAAGAACGTGAGTATCGTTCTTTGGAACGTATAGCCGATGGCTATCCGAAGTATTTGATAACCATGGATAAACTTTTGCAGAAACGAAGTGGCGTAAAACATTTGAACATTGTTGATCTGATGTTGAATAGTATGGGTGATTTATAAGTTTTCATATTATATAAGTGTAGATGTTAATGATACATTTGCACTTATTTTTTATAGTTAGAAAGTATATTAGCAATAATACAATACGAAAAAGGATAATATGTTAAGCCTTAGGTAGATTTTAAAAATTTCTGTATTTCACCTTTGAGACTATTAATATTCATATAATATCTAAAAAAATCAAAAGGTAGACGTGAAAAAATAATATTTGAATAATATTTTTGAAAGTTGACAGTGAAGGTTGACTTGTACAAAACCAGGCTCAAAGTATAAATTCGGTATAAAATCGGTATATTTTGAGTATAGACTTTTAAAAACTGATGTGATATTCTTACAATGCAAAGAAAAGTACCAAATGAGTACCGACAGAGTACCAAATGAGTACCAAACGAGTACCTTTTGAGTATTCCGTTTCGTTTTTGGATATGATATTATTAAGATGAAATAAAAATAGTGTTAAGCGATAAAGCATCTTGTTGAAACAAACAAGGTGCTTTTTTTGTGTCCCAAAAAGAAACAGGAAAGAGAATTTTAAGAAAGGAGGAAAATGAAAAATGCGGGATTATACAGATAGGATTCGGATTTGGATCAAGCCGGAACATCGTAAACTGATTGAGAAGAAGATGAAACAGGCGGGAATAAGAAACATGTCAGCTTATATTCGAAAAATGGCAATCGACGGATATATTATTCGTTTGGATACGAGTGACCTAAGAGAGATAAGCAGGCTTCTTAGTATTAATTCCAATAACCTAAATCAAATCGCAAAACGAGCCAACGAGACCGGAAGTATTTATATCAAAGACATAAATGAATTAAAAGATCAGCAGGAAGAAATTCATGATGCTTTGAGAAAAGTTTATGAGAGTTTTATAAGTATTTATGATAAAGGATAACGTCACATTTAGAAAAAATATTTGGAAAGAGCGTCACATTTATGTGATGCGTTGCTCCGAGTGTAAACGAGGCTCTAGGGGTTTGGGGGCGTGCCACCAACAAGCGAAAATTGTATCGAGGGCCCTCGATACACTGCTTGCCAAAAATAAATATACTCTTTCGAAGATTTGAAGTGCTATGCGGCGCGAATCATAAAGAGGGTTTAAAAAGATATAAAAGAATAATCAGAATTAGTGAAAGGATTGATAAATAAATGAATATGTTTTCAGAAATAAAGGGTGTTGTGTCCGTTCGGGATGCAGCATCCTTTTATGGTTTAAAGGTGAATAATAACGGAATGTGTGTTTGTCCTTTTCATGCGGATAAGAATCCGAGTATGAAAGTTGATAAAAGATTTCATTGCTTTGGATGCAGTGCGGACGGAGATGTAATTAACTTCGTTCAGCGTATGTTTAATCTTAACGCAAAGGAAGCGGCAATAAAAATAATCGAAGACTTTCATCTGGGAATTGTTACCGGAAGAAAAGAAACTGAATCGGAAAAGAATGAAAGAATTCGAACCGGTAAGAAGAAAGAATACGAGAAAAAAATCAGGGAAGCATATTTACTGGAATTGAAAAAGTTTCATAATCGCCTGTCAGAAATACACAGGTTATTGGTTGAATGGGAAAAGAAATATTCTCCTTCAAAGGAACAATGGGAAATGAATTTCATTGACAGAAGATATTCAACAGCACTTTATTACAAAAATCGAATTGAATATATACTTGATGTTCTTGATTACGGTGAGGATGAAGAGATTTATGAAGAATACAAACATAGGAAGGAGACGATAGACTATTATGAGCGAAAGATTACCGAAGTTAAATGAAGAACAACTTAAAGAAGTCGGAGAAGAATTACTTCCGAAAGATACTCTTAGAGAATCGTTAAGTAAGAACGAGAAGGGAATGGCAAAACAGACTCTAGGGAATGCGGTTAAGATTTTAAAAGAGGATCCGTTCTTATCGGGAGCGATTCAAAGAAATGAACTTACAGACCGAATATGCATTACCAGAAATCTTGGCTGGAAAAGAGATACGGAAGTACTTAATGATACGGATGTTGCTTATATCATTTTGTATATGGAAGACAATTACGGTATTAATCAGGAGAAGATTATTATTAAGGCGCTTGATATAGTAGCGAATGAAAATATGTTTCATCCGATAAGAGAAGTGTTAACAAATCTCTCCTGGGACGGAGAAAAAAGAGTGGAGAATGCGTTAACACATTTTTTTGGAGTAGAAAAGAATGAACTTGCAATAGAGGCTCTTAAAGTTTTTATGTTCGGTGCGATAGCGAGAGTTTTTGAACCGGGGATTAAGTTTGAAACAGTGATTTGTCTTATAGGAGGTCAGGGGGCAGGCAAGTCGACGTTCTTTAGATTACTTGCCATAAAGGATGAATGGTTTTCTGATGATCTGAAGCATTTGGATGATAAGAAAACCGTAGAAAACTTAATCGGACACTGGATTATAGAGATGCCTGAAATGCTTGCTGCTCTTAATATGAAAAGAGTAGAAGAAATCAAAAGCTTTATTAGCAGACAGAAAGATACATACAGGACACCGTATAACAGACATCCAAAAGATTTAAACAGGCAATGTGTATTCGGAGGAACATCCAACAAACTTGAAATTCTTCCTATGGATAAAAGCGGTAACAGAAGAATCATACCGATAGAGGTTCATATGGAAAATGCAGAAGTGCATATATTAGAGAATGAAGAAGAATCCAGGGAATATATTTTACAGATGTGGGCTGAAATGATAGAGCAGTATAACAAAGGAGAATACTCGCTAATACTGTCCCAACGTTTATCGAACGAACTTGCTGATTATCAGGCGAGATTCACTCCTGAAGATTCTGATGCTGAAAATGTTTTAGCATTCCTTGAAGAGACAACGGAAAAGTATGTATGTGTATCAATGCTTGCATACGAAGCGCTTGGCTATTCACAGTATGAAAGAATTAAAAAGACGGATTGCAACAGGATAGCAGAAATACTTCATACGATTCCTGATTGGGAACCGGCAGGAGTACAACGCTTCAGTAAATACGGAAGACAAAGAGCATGGAAAAGGAAAAATGAAGATGAATCCTCGGATGGATTTATAGATGTTCCCAAGCAAATGGGAATGCCGTTTTGATGATACATTGTCAACCAACACTGTCAACCAACGAAATAAAATATTAATAAGAAAGGTGAATTCAAATGAATGTAAATACAGAAATGAAGGGTACCGTTTCCACATCGGAAACAGTGCCTTTTTTTAATTCGAACAAAAATACAAGTTGTGTAACCAGAAATCTTTTCACAAGAAAAGAAGCAGCCAAATATCTTGGAATAAGTCTTGCAACTCTTGATGCTGCAAGGAATAGCGGATTAATAACATATGTTCAATATGTCGAAAACGGATGCGTGTTTTTTACAGAGACAGCGCTTCAAGAATATATAGCAAGATCCACACATAGAGCTTCACCCAGGAAAGAAAATATGGAAACATATCGTAAGAAAAGAAATTAATGACAACATTGCAGGTGTGATTCTATTTTGATAAAAAAGAACCATCAGCGCTGACAATAAAATAAGGAGGTGCCGAATAATGGCTAAAAGAAAAAACATTCCGGAATACGGAACTGTGGTTATGAACGGCATAGAGTATTACCGGACTCGCATTGAAGATGCTGATGGGAAAAGAGTAGCACTCTATGCCAAAACTCGAGAAGAATTATATGATAAAGTTCAAGAAGCAAAGAATCAAATTAAAGAATGTTCCTTTAGAAAAGAGAATCCGACTGTGAAAGAGTATGCAGAAAAATGGTTATTGATGCAATCTGCACATGTTAGGAAAACTACCATGGTGGATTACACATCGAAGGTAAAAAACTATATTATCAAGCCGCTTGGACACATGTATATGGCTGATGTGACTGCTGATGATATTAAGATAGCCATGATTCGTGCTTCTGAAAAATCCGAATCTGTATATCACGGAGTAAACATGCTTATGAAATGTATTTTTTACTCGGCAGAGGATAGTCATATTATAAGTGAAAATCCAACAAAAAAATTGTGTGCAAAGGGTGGGATTCCTCAAAAAGATAAAGAAGCGCTTACGGATGAACAAGTAGATAAACTGCTCGATGCGATTAAGGGTTTGCCGCCATATGTATTTGTTATGCTTGGTCTTTATGCAGGACTTAGGCGAGAAGAAATACTTGGACTTCAATGGGATTGCGTTCATCTTGATGTGGAAACTCCTTATATATCTGTAAGAAGAGCCTGGCATGTCGAGCATAACAGACCGATTATCCTTACTGAATTGAAAACAAAGGCTGCAAGGAGAGATATTCCGTTACCGAAATGTCTGATAGATTGTCTTAGGGAGGCGAAAGAAAATTCAAAATCGGATTATGTAGTAGCAAACAGAGATGGTGGACCGTTATCATATACTCAGTTTCAACGCGTTTGGAAATATATAAGAACAAGATCAACAAAAGAAAGAACTTATGTGAGATATGTGAATGGTGAAAGAATTAAACATACAGTAAAGCCGGTTCTAGGGGAAGTTGCCCGCCATAACGGAAAAGTAATATACAGTTTGGATTTTCAGGTCACTCCTCATCAACTCCGTCATACATATATAACGAATCTGATATATGCTCAGGTTGATCCGAAGACTGTGCAGTATTTAGCAGGTCATGAAAACAGTAAGGTCACAATGGACATATATGCTAAAGTAAAGTATAATAAGCCCACAGAACTGGCAGCTGTAGTGAACGGTGCGTTCAGTCGATTAAGCAGTTGACGGTTAATATACCTTGATTTTCTGGGTTTAACTACGGGTTAAATTTTCAAGTGCTCGATGAAAAGCCAGTGATTGCAGGGCATTGAGGGCGTTGTACTTTATGAAATACGGTCTCAAGGCTGCTCGTCGTGCACCTCAGTTCAGTAAGAGATAATTGGAACAAAACATATCCCTCCGCGAAATGCGGAGGGATTTTTTTGTTCCAAAGACCTCGTTGCACTGAGGTCTTCCTCGAGCATAGCTCTCGGTCCTTCGCCTAAAAACGGTCCACCGGACCGTTTTATTAACGGCTCAGCAGTTTTCAAAGATGTAAATGAATTATTTGTATTTCTAAGATATAATAAAAAAGAGTTTGGAATTATGAGAGGATGTATATGCCTAATTATAGAAAAACAAAATTAGCCTGCTATCTTGGTTTTATTACTCAGGCGATAGCGGCGAATTTTGCACCGCTTTTATTTTTGAAATTTCATAAAGACTATGGGATATCGTTAGGAAATATTGCGCTTATTTCCACGGTTTATTTTTTCATGCAGCTGCTCGTGGATCTTTTCTGCGCGAAGTTTGTGGATAAGATTGGATACAGGGTTTCGATTGTGGTGTCGGAAATATGCTCGGCGGTAGGACTTGTAGGGCTTGCGTTTCTGCCTGATTTACTGCCGAATGCGTTTGTAGGAATTCTTATAAGCGTAACGGTATATGCTGTGGGCTGTGGACTGATTGAAGTTCTGGCAAGTCCGATAATCGAAGCATGTCCGTTTGAAAACAAGGAAGCGACGATGAGCCTTCTTCATTCCTTCTATTGCTGGGGATGTGTGGGAACAATCGGAATATCCACACTTTTCTTTGCAATATTCGGAATGGACAGCTGGAGATGGCTGGCAGTTATCTGGGCTCTTGTTCCGGCCATTAATATATATAATTTTGCTACATGCCCGTTAGTTCCGATAGTCGAAGAAGGCAAGGGAATGGGAATTAGACAGCTTGGCAAAAAGCCGATTTTCTGGGTGGCGATTTGTCTTATGGTCTGCGCAGGTGCATCGGAGCTTGCGATGGCACAGTGGGCATCCGCCTATGCGGAGGCAGCACTCGGGCTTTCAAAAGCGGTCGGGGATCTTTTAGGGCCTTGTCTATTTGCGGTAACAATGGGCATTAGCCGTATCATATACGGTAAGTACGGAGAGAAATTTGACCTTAAAAAATTCATGATTGGTTCGGGATTATTATGTGTTGTATGCTATCTTTTAGCATCGCTTTCGGCCAATCCCGTTATCGGACTTATCGGTTGTATTTTCTGCGGATTTTCGGTAGGTATTATGTGGCCAGGAACCATCAGTATATCTTCGAAGAAATTTCCGACAGGCGGAACTGCGATGTTTGCACTTCTTGCGATGGCGGGAGATTTGGGCGGAAGCATAGGACCTGCGATTGTCGGACGCGTGACACAGTTTGCGGGTGACGATATAAGAGTAGGAATGAGAGTGGGCCTGATTTTCCCGATAGTACTTATAATAATGCTTTTTATTATCGGACATAAATCGGACAATTCTTAAAGGGAAATATAGCAAATCGGCGAATTTGTGATATTATAAAAATGTATTCATATGGTAACAGCAAACGGAGCAGACGAGAGGAGAAAACTATGGGATACAAAAAATATTATAGGATTTTGGGAGTGATTTTAACCGCGGCACTTTTTGCCGCAACCGCAGCGTGTAAGGAAAAGCCGCAGACGATTGACACATCGGACATCGAAGAATTAATAGAGACGCCGGCAGTTGAAAATACTACGTCGGAAAATACTGCGTCAGACGATACGACAGCCGATAATACGGAAACGGACAATAAGTCAGCAGAAGAGGATAAGTATCCGGGCCTGGTGGTGGTTCATACAAATCAGACCTCATATACCTCATATGGAATGGCGGGTCAGACTGCACCGCCGGAAGCCGACGGAGATTTAAAAGCTGCCGACATTGTTATTACCGCCGACGGAAGAGAATATCATTATGAGCATATAGATATACAGTACGCTCCGATTGAAGAAAATTATAAGTATGACCCGTATAATGTTTCGGATGTGATTCTTGAAATTATGAAGGATTCGGGTTATGAAGAACCGTATAACGATGTTGTGGTCATGGATTCTGACGAACAGCAAACTATTGACTGGAAGTCACTTACCCGGGTAAGCGGTGTTTTAAACCCGCAGGAAGCAGACAAGATATCTTTTGAAGTTTCTATATTTGAATATGAAACCGTTGAAGTTGCAGACCAAAAATTTTTGGATTATGCGGATTCGTATAACAGTTACGACAAAATTGATTTAAATGTAAGCTCTGAAGAAAACAGCAGAACCCTTTCTAATTTCTTCCTGAAACAATCAGGTACGGTCATGCAGGCTTTTATCTGTCAGAAAGGTAATGTAATGTATATTTTTACCACAGGTTTCGCTGCAGCGCCCAGATTTAATTCCGATGCAGAAGAAATCAAACCGGTATACGATCTGGATACGGCAGAAGCGGTAATGACAGAATTAAATGTGCCGTTTAAAATCTTTTATGAGGACTAAGAAATAAAAAAATCCCTCCGAATTAACGGAGGGATTTTCATTATCATAAAAGAATTAAATATCTGCTTTCCAGAGTCCGTGGAGGTTGCAGTATGCATATACGGCAACGGGCTTGTCGTCTGCTGCGAGAGCAAATTCAACAGCGGGTGCGCCACCGACTGCAAGGTTCTTTCTCTGGCCGCCGTTTTCGGTCTGAAGATATACCCAGAGAATGCTGTGCTCTTCGAGCATGGGATGATCAACGCTTCCGACATTAACTTTTACGATATTGCCGTCTACGGTTACAACGGGAACATGTTTTTCGAGACTTGCGTCAACTGTTCCGGGAACAAGGGGCTTCATTGCCTCGCCGCAGCACATTGTGGGAACGGCTGTGGGATTAATAACACCGATTATCTTTCCGCATCTTTCACAGATGTAAAACTTAACTTCACTCATTTTTATTTCCTCCTTAAAAATTTTGTACTCTTAACTACTGAAGCAGCTCGAGTATTCTTGCTTTGGAAAGCGCGCCGACATGCTTTGTAACGATTTCGCCGTCTTTAAGCACTACGAGTGTGGGAATACTCATTACACCGAACTCTTCTGCCAGATCCTGCTCATCGTCGATATCGATTTTACCGACGGTAAATTCAGGATGTTCCTCTGCGATTTCATCTACCAAAGGAGAAACCATCTGACAGGGTCCGCACCATGTTGCGAAGAAGTCTAAAAGAACCTTTTTATCACTCTTTTTTATCTCTTCGATATTATCATTTGTTACATTTATTACTGACATATTATACCCCTTTCCGTAATCACTTTTATTCGTACTCCTATAGTAACTATTATAGTTGATAAAAAATAAAAATCTATGTGACAAAATGCCGATTAAAATCGGCTTTTTTAGGTGAGATTTGCTTTGTCAATAATACTTGCAAATATTCTTTTTAAATTGTATTCTAAAAGAGGTTGATTTTATTTAAATAAAGCAGAAAGCGGTGGAGAAATTATGGAAAAAAATTATTTGGAAATGTCAGCTTTTATAGTTTATCTGGTGGTTGTTCTTGCAATCGGTATTTTCTTCTTCGTAAAGGGCAGAAAGCAGACCGGTGACAAGGCATATTTCCTTGGCGGAAGACAGATGAACGGATTTGTTGCAGCACTCTCGGCAGGTGCTTCCGACATGAGTGCGTGGGTTCTTATGGGCCTTCCCGGATCCATTTACCTTTGGGGTATGGGTCAGGTTTGGATTTCTGTAGGTCTTATGATAGGAACCATCTGTGCATGGGTTTTCATTGCACCCAGATTAAGAAAGTATTCTATCAAGGCTAACGACTCAATTACAATTCCTCAGTTTCTGACAAACAGATTCAAGGAAAAGAATCCTGCTCTTCAGGCAGTATGTGCGGTTATCTTTATTGTTGTTTACTGTATCTATTCCGCATCAAGTATTTATGCATGCGGTTCACTGTTTAACAATATTTTCGGATGGGATCCCCTCATCGCCATGATCGGCGCTACGATTATCATCCTTCTTTACACATTCCTCGGCGGTTTCAATGCGGTTTGCTGGACCGACTTCTTCCAGGGAATGTTAATGTTAATGGCTCTCATGGCTGCACCTATCGTTGCACTCATAGTCATGAACAGACCCGGATTTACTCCCGTTGCTCAGGTAGTAACAGATGAAAACTACTACAACATTTTATCAAGCGGTAAATTTGATTATAACAGTCTTAAGGATATCTTAAGCGGTCTCGGCTGGGGCCTCGGCTACATGGGTATGCCTCATATCCTTGTAAGATATATGTCTATTAAGTCCGAAAAAGAAATGAGAAGATCTCAGATTATCGGATGTTTCTGGACAACACTTATTCTTATCATGGCTTCCGTAGTTGCACTCGTTGCTCATCAGTATCTTGGCACAAGCCTTGGCGCAGATGACAGAAGCTTTGTATTTATCACAATGGTTCGTGCATTGTTCCCCGCACTTATTGCAGGTATCCTTTTATCGGCAATTCTTGCAGCTTCAATGTCAACGGCGGACTCACAGCTTCTTGCTTCATCCTCCGCTTTTGCAACAGACTTCTACAAACCTGTTCTTCGTAAAAAAGCAGGCGATAAGGAAATGCTTGTTGTCGGCAGAGGCGTAGTTGCATTTATCTCGGTTATTGCACTTATGATTGCGGTTAATCCTAACTGTAAAGGCATCATGGCGCTGGTTGAATGTGCATGGGGTGCATTCGGTGCGGCATTCGGACCTGCTATCATTCTTGCTCTTTACTGGAAGAGATTTACATACAAAGGTGCCATCGCAGGTATCGTTGCAGGTTTCGCAATGGATGCTTTCTGGTACTGCTGCCTTTCAGGTTCTGTTGAAAAGCTCTGCATCTTCAACACAGGACTTTACGAGATTATCCCCGGATTTATCTTCAGTTTAATCGTGGCTGTAGTTGTTTCACTTATTGACAAAAAGCCCGCAAGAGAAGTTAGTGATTTGTTTGATGAAGTATCAAGAATGAAAGAGGAATAATTCTTCTGACAGGGTGGTTATATGCAGAAAAGCGAACTAGTTGAGAGCTTAAAAAACGGATCGCTTGACAATATTCTTGTCGACATCTACTTGGACAAAACAAAACTTGATTATCAGTGCGCAAGATATATTGCGGCGTGCGAAAAATTTGAACTCTTATTCGGAAGCGGAGATTTAAGTATTTTCTCCGCTCCCGGAAGAATAGAAATCATCGGAAATAATACCGATCATCAGCACGGAAAAGTTATAGCCGCAGCCGTAAATGCGGATGTAATTGCTGTTGTAAAAAAATCCGAAGATGATTTTGTGAGAATGGTTTCGGGAGAAAACCCCGAGATTAAGATTGATATCAATGCGCTTGATATCAGTGACGAAGAAGCAAAGAGTACGACAGCGCTCATAAAAGGAATGTTAAACGGCCTTAAGGATATGGGCTATGCACTCGGCGGATTCGCTGCCTACATAACCTCAGACATTCCCGTAGGCTCGGCATTTGCTTCTTCTGCTGCATTCGAAACGCTCCTTGGCAATATTGTATCGGGACTTTTTAACGATATGAAAATCAGCGCCAGAGAGATAGCTCAGATCGGTCAGTATTCCGAAAACATTTACTTCGGAAAACCTTCAGGGCTTATGGATCAGACGGCATGCTCCGTCGGCGGATTTGTTTATATTGATTTTTCGAATCCCGCAGAACCTCAGATTGAAAAAATTGATTCCGATTTATCGGACTATTCGATATGTATAACGGATACAAAGAGTGTGAGCGGTGACCAGAGTACCGAATACGCTTTGATTATTTCCGAAATGAAAAGCGTTGCGAACGAACTCGGCAAAGAGTTTTTAAACGATGTCGACAAGGCAGAGTTTGAAGAAAAGATGCATTCGCTTCGCGAAAAATGTTCCGACCGTGCAATTCTTCGTGCAATGCATTTCTTTGCGGAGAACGAAAGAGTCGGACAGGTTTTAAAAGCATTAAAAAACAAAGACACGGATTTGTTTATCAAAAACGAAAACGAGTCCGGCAATTCTTCTTTTATGTACCTTCAGAATGTCAGCTCGCCGATTGAGTACTTAAAGCAGGATTTATCATTAGCACTTGCGGTAAGTGAAAACATTCTTGAAAAAGATGAAGCGTGCAGAATTCATGCGTCCGGATTTTCGGGTGTTATGGAAGCGTTCGTTAAAAACGAAAATGTGGAAAAGTACAAAGCACGTCTGGAAGAAGTGTTCCCCGACTGCCTCTGCAGCGTGGTGAAAATCAGAAAAGCAGGCGGTATCCGCGTAATCTGATTTAAGGAGAATTAATGACAAAATTTCGTAAAAGACTTTTTGAAATAGTACAGATAGGAGCGGCGAAAGATCTCTTGAGCCGTTCTTTTGATGTAATTATTTCGGTAATTATTGTCTTAAATATTGTCGTTACTTTCCTGGCAACATTCTCAGAGTTTGGTCCTTTTCTGAAGGTTTTAAAAGGCATTGAGCTTGCAACCATTATTTTCTTCACCATAGAATATCTCGCAAGACTTATAACCGCTGATTTTCTTTATCCGAACAAGACCAAATGGAAAGCTGTAATAGCATTTATCTTTTCGTTTTACGGAATCATAGATTTCTTAAGCTGCTTCCCTTATTACATTCCGCTTGCGACACCGACAGGTCTTGCGGTACTGCGTCTTTTCAGAGTGTTCAGAATATTCAGGCTCTTTAAAATCAATTCGCAGTTTGATGCGTTTAACGTAATCGTAAATGTTTTAAACGAACGAAAGAAACAGCTTATATCCTCGGTTGTTCTGATTCTGATGTTAATGCTTTCGGCTTCGATGCTTATGTATGGCGTGGAGCATGAAGCACAGCCCGAAGTTTTCCAGAATGCTCTGTCAGGCTTCTGGTGGTCTATGGCTACGGTATTTACGATAGGCTACGGAGACATTTACCCGATTACCTTATTAGGTAAATTCTTAGCCTTAATAATTTCCTTCCTCGGCGTCGGAATAGTCGCAATACCTACAGGTATTATTTCCGCAGGCTTCGTTGAGCAGTTTGCAAAAATGAATATGTACAAAGGTCATGGCGAAGGACACGAGCTTGAATTTATTACGGGCGTTCTGGATGAGAAGCATAAATGGGTAAACAAAGCCATAAAAGATATAGTGGTTCCTCCGCAGTCACTGATAGTTCAGGTTATAAGGGACGGAGAGAACTTAACTCCCAACGGCAGTCTGGTGCTTCAGGATAACGATACGGTCGTAATAGCTGCCAAGAATTATCGTGACGAAGATGTTCACTTAAACGAAATCCAGATGCTTGAAGGCGATAAATGGCTCGGCAGCGAGATAAAAGATTTAGAACTTCCGTTGGATGAAAAGATAGTAATGATAAAAAGAGGCACCAAAATAATCGTTCCCAACGGCAGTACAGTCATTAAAAAGGGCGATTCGCTGGTAATGTATCACACGGAATAATCATGTTTTCGAAGCAGGAAAGCATGATTATTTTTTTGTACACAAATATTGTACTTTCGTTGATAAAAAACACTATATATGGTAAAATATCTCTGTATAGGAATTTTAACGGAGGGCGTATGGAAAAAGTAGAAAATTATTATGCCGATTATGATAAAAAAGAGAATCTTTCGTTTGACAGTAAGGTAGTTCACGGAGCGCTCGGATGCGACCCCATCAGCGGAGCTGTCAGCTTTCCGATTTTCCAATCTGCTACATTCAGACACAGAGATTTCGGGGTTTCAACGGGATATGATTATTCCAGACTTCAGAACCCCACAAGACAGGAACTTGAACGTACTATGGCTATCCTTGAGGAAGGCGTTGAAGCATTTGCTTTCACTTCCGGTCAGGCTGCCAGCATGTCCGTATTCGATTATTTAAAGCGCGGTGAGCACTGTCTTTTATGCGACGATTTATACGGCGGAACACACAGAATCGTCGAAGATATTTTCAGAGTAAACGGAATTGATATTTCTTATGTCGATATGTTTGATCTTGAGAATGTTAAAAAAGCAATCCAGCCGAACACCAAGATGGTCTTCCTTGAGACACCGACCAACCCCATGATGAAGGTTGGCGACATCAAGGGCATCGCTAAAGTTGCACATGCTGCAGGCGCACTCTTTGTAGTTGATAATACTTTTATGACACCTTATTTCCAGAGACCGCTTACACTCGGTGCAGATATCGTTGTTCACAGCGGAACGAAATATCTCTGCGGTCACAATGATGTTGTGGCAGGTATGGTTGTTATTAAAGACGAAGCGCTTTCGCATCATTTCCATATCCAGTTAAAGAGCTTGGGCTCGGGACTCGGACCCATGGACAGCTGGCTTATCATCAGAGGTATCAAGACACTTTCCTTAAGAATGAAGAAGCACAACGAAAACGCAAAGATTGTCGCAGAGTGGCTTAGAAACCATCCCAAGGTAAAGAAGGTTTACTATGTTGGTTTCGAAGATCATCCGGGCTACGAAATGAACCTTTCACAGGCTTCGGGCTTCGGCGGAATGATTTCCTTCGAACTAGATTGTGAAGAGAGCGCAAGAAAACTTTTATCCAATGTAAAGATGGTTCTCTTTGCAGAGAGTCTCGGCGGAACCGAAACACTTGTAACATATCCGATTACCCAGACTCACGAGGATGTTCCCGACGACATCAGAAGAGCACTCGGAATTAACGAAGCATTCATAAGAATCTCTGTAGGTATCGAAGATCCTCAGGATATTATCGATGACCTTGAACAGGCATTAAACTCATAAAAGACAAGAAGGTATAAAATGAAAATACCGTTTACAAAAATGGAGGCATACGGCAACGATTACGTATATGTAAACGTGGCCGGACTGCCGGATATGAACTGGAATGAAGTGGCGATTCAGATTTCTGATCGCCATTTTGGCGTTGGTGGGGACGGTCTTGTACTCGTATGTCCGTCCGATGTGGCCGACTTTAAAATGCGAATATTCGATCCTGACGGAACCGAAGCCGAGATGTGCGGAAATGCCGTAAGAAGCGTGGCAATGTTTGCGTATTACCACAAGCTGACGGATAAAACCGAATTAAAAATCGAAACCCTCGGCGGAATTAAAAACCTTTATCTTACCGTTGAAGACGGAGAAGTTAAAAATATCGAAGCCGAAATCGGAGAACCGATATTTAAACCTGAAGCTATTCCCGTGGACTTCGAAAAAGAAGAATTTTTTAACGAGAGCGTAAAGGTAAATGTTAACGGACGCATTATGAATGTTAAGATGTCATCCTTATCCTGGGGCAATCCTCACACCGTTATTTTTACGGACGATCTTGAAGGTTTGGACATCGAAACTGTTGGTCCCGCAATCGAAACACATCCTCTTTTTACGAAGAGAACCAACGTGACTTTTGCACGTGTCATTGACAAGAAAAACATTCAGATCCGCGAATGGGAGAGAGGCTGCGGTGAAACAATCGGTTGCGGCACAGGGTGTTGCACGGCGCTTGTTTTTGCAAACAGACTTGGTCTTTGCGACAGGGAAGCAACGGTTATGCAGATAGGCGGACCGCTTGAAGTAATTTGGGACGAAAATGGGCTCGTGCATATGAAAGGTCCGAGCCACGTAGTTTTTGAAGGTGAATATATTTATGAAAATTGAGAAACTGATGGAAGGAATTCTTTACGAAGTCCTTTCGGGAACAATTGAGAGAGAAATAAATGATGTAGTATACGATTCAAGAAAGGTAAGCGAAGGCAGTGCGTTTGTATGCCTTACAGGTTTTAATACCGACGGACATGCATACATTGATTCCGCACTCGAAAAAGGCGCGACACTTCTTGTAGTCGAAAAAGACGTTGATGTCAAAAAAGAAGGCGTAACGGTCTTAAAGGTTGTTAATTCAAGAGTTGCATTATCAAAAATCGCAGCAAACTATTTTGACAATCCCGCAGACAAGCTTGTTATCGTTGGCGTGACGGGAACCAAGGGCAAAACCACAACCACACATATGTGCAAGAGCATTATGGAAGTATCCGGCGTAAAAGTCGGAATGATCGGTACCATCGGCGCATATGTGGGCAACGAATATATCGAGACGAAAAACACCACACCCGAATCCTTCGAGATTCAGGGGCTCTTTAAAAAGATGGCTGATGCAGGCTGCAAGGTTGTCTTTATGGAGGTTTCATCACAGGCGGTCAAACTTGATCGTATAGCGGGCATTCGTTTCGCAATCGGTGCTTTTACGAATCTTTCTCCCGACCATATCGGACCCGGCGAGCATGAAGATTTTGAAGAATACAAAAACTGCAAGAAAGCATTCTTTAAGCAGGTTGAAACCGCAGTCATCAATGTGGATGACGAATACGGTCTTGAGATGGCTGAATACTCGCCCAACTTAAGAACAGTTTCGGTTAAGGGCGAAGCATATCTTTACGCAACAGACATTAAGAACACATGGGAAGACGACATCATCGGTGTTTCCTTCCTTATGCACGGCGATGTTAACAAAGATATCACAATCGGCATTCCCGGCATCCACAATGTCGACAACGCACTTATTGCGGCAGAGGTTACGCATCTTTTAGGAGCGGATGACAGCGACATTGTAAACGGCCTTATAAACATTCATATCAAGGGCAGAACACAGCTCGTAAAAGAAGCGCTGCCTAAAGGTACTTTTATCATCGACTATGCACATAATGCGATTTCGACAGAGAGCGTTCTTTCAACACTCAGAGCTTATAATCCCAAGAAACTCACATGTCTTTTCGGAGGCGGCGGAAACAAGCCCGTGGCAAGACGTCACGATATGGGTGAAGCGGCATCAAGATTTGCGGATTACATCATCCTGACCGAGGACAATCCGAGATACGAAGAGATTGATGACATCAACAAATCGATTATCGAAGGCATAAAAGAGCACGACTGCCCGTATGAAGTTATCTATGACCGTAAGGAAGCCATCGAGCATCTACTCGACATTTCAAAGCCCGGTGAAATCGTAGCACTTATCGGAAAGGGCCACGAGACATATCAGGAAGTAAAGGGTGTAAAGAGACACTTTTCCGAAGAAGAAGTTATCAAAGAATATATGAAAAATCATTAAGGAAAATTCAGTGAAAAAGAAAAAAACGGTATTTTTAATTTCATTTATTGTTTTTGTTCTGCTTTTTGCAGTACTTGCCATTTTTGTGGTTCCGAGGAAGAAATATACTTTTCCTTTGTACGAAAACAAGCTTAATATTGCGATTGTAGGAGACAGTTTATTCTGCAATAAAAACGGCGAAAGAAATCTGGCAGAAATCCTTGAGAGCAAGCTTGACTGTGAAATGTTAAACTGCTCCATCGGCGGAACCTGTGCATCCAAATTAAATGACGGCGGCGAGCCGGATTATTATTCCGACAAGCTTTGTTTTTACAATATTTCAAACATTATCTGCACAGGCAACAAAGCTTCGGTAACGGATAATGTAAGGAGATTATCAGCAGCCATTAACGATGGTTTCCAGAAGGCAAAACTATTGGCAGGAACGAATTTTGACAAAGAGGAAATACTGATTGTCAACTACGGTGTCAACGATGCGCATTTGAGAGTACCTGCGGTTTCAAATGACAAATATGATGAATTCACATATGCCGGTGCGATCAGATGCGGTATTGAAAGAATCGTTCACGAATATCCCGATTTAAAGATCGTTCTTCCCGAAGTTACTTATTCGACACTGATTTACTATGGCGAGAGAGATGATTATTTCGATCAGGTTACTGAAGAATACAGAACCGCATACAATGCAGAACTTAAAAAAATAGCGGACGAATACGAAAATGTATACTACTTTGATTTCAGCGAAAGCAATGAAATAAATAAAGATAATTACGATCAGTACTTAAGCGACGGAATTCATTTAAACGATGCGGGAAAGGAAGTTTATGCTTCCGCACTTGCTGATTTTATCGGAGAAATTAACTGATGGATAAAAAGACTAAAACCAAAAACTTTTTAGAATATTTAAATACCGCAGGCATTGCTGCTTTCTGTGCGCTTACGTTAGTGCAGACCGTGCTTGCTGTTTCCTGGCTTGTGAAGAATATCTTTGCTCCGAAGAACGGAAAAGAGTTTTATTTCCACTACAAGGAAACCGGCAGTCTTGTATTCATGGCAGCAGTGGTTTTCATTCTTACTATGACCATTGTTAAAAAGGTTGCGGGAAGTAAGACAAAGTTTTTCTGTTACGGAACGGTTGTTTTATACGTAATGACTCTTCCTACGGTATTAAGCGTTAACTTCAATGCTACACTTTATGCTATCTGCGTATCCATCCTTATGCTCTTGGTATTCTTTGCATTAAGATACTTTTATGGTGATCATACCAGAAGACTTTGGTGTCTTATCGGCATATTTGCGCTCCTTGTGGTTTTATCCTACTTAAACAGAGGTGCATTCTGGATCGGTGTGTTCATTACCTTTTTGTTCCTTACAATTACACTTATCAGAAATATCGGAATTAAGGGCAGAAACATGGCAGATAAGTCCTGGAGAAATACGCTTCTTCTTTTCTGCATACTTGTGATAATAATGCTGATGCCTCAGTATTTTACATACAACAATATCAACCACACGCTTTATCATCAGCCCACAAAAGAGCAGATTGCTGCGAGAGTGATTATTCCTTACCTTGATTACGAAAAGGATGAAAAGAACGAAGAGTATCTTTTAGGAGTAATAAGAAATGCCGATTACGATTCGGGCCATTCCTACAGGAACTTTAAAAAGATTATCCACAGATACGAAGAAGATAAACTCGATATGGATGTTATCTGGGGAAATCTTTACAAAAATGCTTATTACAGATACAAAAAGACAATTGCCAAGAGATATGTAAGAGATGTGGCAAGAGGGCTTTTCGCACCGCTTTTAGTGGAGAGTGAAATGAAGTCGGAAACCCTGGTAACACATCACGGCTACTACTATGCGGCGTTTGAAGAGAACTGTCCGAAATTGGCTGATTCATATTTCAGTTTCGGACTGAAAGGACTTTTGGTAACATCGATTATTATTCTGATTCAGTGCGTAACTCTTGGAATCATCAGAATATCCAAAATTAAACAGGCATTTAAACCCGAGGAAGGCAAACATAAAAAAACAGAGGCAGTAGTTCTTGTACTCTGCCTCGGTATTTCATGGACTGTTGTTCAGACGCTGTTTGCACTTGAAGGAACTTCCTTTGTATCCAGCATCGGTTCAACGATTATATGGGTTCTGCTTTCATCATTTATCTGGTTTAACAGTAAAGAGAAAAACTAAAATCTTTCTTTTAGGATATATACCAGACGGTCCGCAATCATTTTGCGGGCCTTTTCTTTTAGGGTGATTCCGTCATCTTCGAGATAATGCTTTCCGTTATCTTCGTTTATCAGAACGCCGTTGTAAAGATCAACGTATGAGATTGCATAATAATTGTTGATTGAATATCTTGCGCAGTAAATATAATCGCCTATTGTTCCATAGCCTGTATCATATTTTGCACTTGAAACCAGCTTGCCTTTTTCGTCTTTTGCATAACAGAAAATGGGAGATACAAATACAATCTGTGTATTGGGATTGATTTTGTGTATAGTGTCACAGAGAACATAAAGAGCACCAAGCTCTGTGGCTACGTTTTCTGTCTGTTCCGTGTCGGGATTGTCGATATTGTAACTGATAGGTTTCTTTCCGTATAAATAATCATGTCCATCGTAGCAGAGCATAATTACTTCCACGTTTTTAAAATCAATGCCGTTAAGAACATCAATAACTTCTTTGTATCTGTCCAGATCATACTTTGAAGAATCAAGGTGAGCAAGAGCTGTGTTCTGCTTGCTGAAGTCTTTTTGGATTGTATTGAGCATAAGCCAGAACAGAGTAAAGTAATCCTCGGGACATTCTTCGGGAGATGCTTCGGTTTCGTTAAAACTAACCATGTAGGAACCCGGAAGGCAGCAGTCGTATAATTTTACTTTGTCGCTTTCGACTTCCTTCTTAAACATATCCATGATGCTTTCGCCCTTGTCGCTTCCGTCACGGAAGGTATCGTTTCCGAAAATAACCACATCGGTTGTTCCGTCGTAAGCTTCCTTGTCAAGCTGTTCGGGCGGCCAGAGAATAACATTGTCAAGAGTATCAAGTTTGATACGCTCATAGTCCTCGGCGGTCATTACATATTTAACGCCCTTATTCCAGATAGCTATACGGGCAACTATAGCTATTACGCATATTACAAGAATCAGCGCAATACCCCAGCCTATAATACGGGGGTAGTTGGGGACTCTTCTTTTACCGGAGCCGCCCTTTTTATTGCCGGCGGGTCTTTTATGATTTGATCTATTTGTATTCTGCATATTTTTTACTCCATTAAATCCATAAGCCACAACTGTTCAAGTTAAACATTATATTACATTATATTGTGGATAATTGCAAACAAGCGGGCATATATTGAATAATAGGACAAATTGTGGTAATATGAACTTTGTATGGGGTCAGTGAGGTGACTTATGAAAGAAAAGAAAAAAAATATATTTGATACTGATATTGAGATGATAGATCTGGATTCCGTCGGAGACCTTGAATTTCGTTACGAAGAGCTCGGTGCTCCCAATCAGGAATTAAGCGATGATTTAAATATGGTCATGAAAGAGACCCAGGTTTTTTCATCCGATGAAATAGAAAAAGCGCTCGAAAAGAATGCCGTGGAAGATATGCAGCTTGATCTCGGACAGACCAGGGTTATTGATTCCGTGGAAGAAATCGAGGGCTTTTTAAGTGAAGAAGAAGTTGCGGAAACCGTAAACGAGGAAGTTTATGAAGTTCCCGAAGAAAAGATCATAAAAGAAGCATCGCCCGAATATGCTGAGGCAGAAACGGAAGAGTACGCAGAAGAGGCAGAATATGAAGAAGCTGAAGAAGAAACTGAGTACGAGGAAACCGTAGAAGAAAATACGGAAGAGCCTGAGTATGAAGAGCCTGCGGAAGAAGAGTACGAGGAAGAAATCGAAGAAGCTTCGGAAGATACGGCAGAAGAAACTGTAGAAGAAGCCGAATACGAAGAAGAGGCTTTAGAGGAAGAAACTCCCAAGAGCGAAAAACTCGAAGAAGACGAATCCTACGACTTTGAAGAGGACGATCCCAAAGAAAAGAAAGTAAAGAAAAAGAAAGAAGAAGCTAAGAAGAGTACCGGAAAGAATACCGCAAAGAGTAACAAGAACTTCGGAAATTCAAAGAACGATAAAAAGAGCAAAAACGTTAAGAATAAAAAGAAGAACAAAAAAGCAAAATATGACGATGATGATGAATACGAGAGCAAATTCGGAATCATTGAAATCGCAGGTTTGCTTGTAGCAATTGTTCTGATAGCACTTCTTGCCGTACTTGGTGTTAAATTGTTTAACAACAAAGCGCACAGTAATGATGTTAAACAGTTTGCTTCAATCGGTGCACTGTATTCGGACATTGACGGCATAGGATATGACGGAATCGAAGCGATAGGTCAGAAGGCATATATCGACAGCATTACCGCTCCCGCAGAAGAAGTTACCGAAGAAGTAACCGAGCCTGAAGAGAAAGTGGAAGAAGATAAGCAGGAGGTTGCGCCTGTTTCCGTTAATTTCTCTTCGATAGAAAAAGACTTAAAGATAAAATTCATAAATAAGAACACAAACAAGCTTGTTACGGGTGTTCGTTTTGAAGTATCCGCCAAAGGACCTGACGGCAAGGAATACAGCTGGGTTGATTCCGATATGGACGGTGTCATTTATGTGGATAAGCTTGCGCCGGGTAATTATGAGGTAACGGTTATTTCGGTTGATCCTTACGAATTCCCTGCAACTGCCACCAAGGTAAAGGTTCAGGATACAATTGTTTATCAGGTTATCAATGTAATCGACGAAGCCAAGGACATGAGCCAGGTTAACCTTGCACAGGAAGAAAACCAGGGCAAGGATGTAGACCAGGGCGAGACTCTTCAGGATACCGTAAAACTTCTTGATTCCACAGCTACTCCTATGGACGGTGTGGACGGCTTTGTAAAGATAAACAAATCCGATATTAAAGATCCCAAAACTCTTGTAAGCGCATTCGAATGGGGCGGCTTCAGAAGAGTTGACAATGTAAATGTTTCAGATATTGTTCTTTCCGGCGAAACGGAATTAATTATAGGCAACAGCACTACAGTATATGCTGTGGTTTACCCCGATGAAGCTACAAACAAGAATATAAACTGGTCCAGTTCAAATGAGGGCATAGCAACCGTTGATTCCGCAGGAAACGTTACGGGAATTGCACCCGGAGATGTAGCTATTACGGCTTCGGCAATGGACGGAAGCGGTGTTTCAAAGACATGGAATATTACCGTAAAAGACAGCGCGCCCGCTGTTGTTTATGTTGAAAGCGTAAGAATTACCGGCCAGCAGAATATCAAAATCGGAGATAAAATTAATCTTGGTGTGGCTGTTGATCCCGGTAATGCAACAGATAAAAGCGTTACCTGGTCCTGCAGCGATGACAGTGTTTTAGCCATTAATCAAAACGGAACCATTAAAGGCAAGAGTGCAGGTTCCGCAATAATTACCGCAACTGCAAATGACGGAAGCGGAGCATTTGATTCGGTGCCTATAACCGTTGAAGAAGACAAACCTCCGGTTGTACAGGTTTCGGATATAAGCCTTTCGGGTGATACAAGTGTTGCTATAGGAAGCTCAATTAAAATTACTGCTCAGGTTACTCCGAAGAATGCAACCAACAAGGAAGTTGCATGGAGCAGTTCCAATGTGGATATTGCGACAGTCGATTCTCAGGGAACTGTAATCGGCGTGAGATCCGGCGATGTTAAAATCATTGCGGAAGCAATGGACGGAAGCGGAGTTAAAAAATCAATAAAGATAAAAGTCACAAAAGCCGAAGCGCTTAAATTAACGCTTATCGACAGTGCAGGAAACGAAATCACCGAAAAGAAGTCTCTGGTTGTGGGCGATACCTATCAGATATTACCGATGGTTGAGGGCTTTGAATCAAGCAGTGAAGTTACATTTAACGCAACCAACAACTGTATCACGGTTTCGGAGTCCGGACTTGTTACCGCTGTTACCGAAGGAAGCGCTGATGTAGTTGTTACCACCAAAGAAAAAGGTATAGACGGAAATGTTGTTTCAAAGACGGCTTCCTTTATCATAAAAGCAGATCCTTCGCAGAATTCTACTAATGCACTTAAATATACCAAGGACGGTACGGATTACCAGGTATATTACAAGACATCGGACGGTAAGTACATTGAAGCCAAATGGGCAGATTATTACAAGTACGACGAGTTCTATATAAAGGGTGATGTGGAATACAAATATACCGGCTGGCAGACCATCAACGGAAACGTTTATTACTTCGATGAAAACGGTAAGAAGGTGACCGGTGAACAGGTTATCGGCGGAATGAAATACAATTTCGCTTCCGACGGTTCCCTTATCAAAGGAAACGGTTCAAGAGGTATCGACGTATCCACATATAACGGAACAATCGACTGGACTGCAGTTAAGAATTCAGGTATTTCATTTGTAATCATCAGATGCGGTTTCAGAGGATATACAAAGGGCGGACTGATTTACGATTCGAAGTACAAATCATACATTCAGGGCGCTACGGCAGCAGGCCTTAAGGTAGGACTTTACTTCTTCTCGCAGGCAAAGAATGAAGCCGAAGCGGTTGAAGAAGCATCGCTTTGCGTAAACCTTGCACAGGGCAACACAATTTCCTATCCGATATTTATCGACAGTGAATACGCAAACAGCTCACGTACAGGCCGAGCAGACGGACTTGACAAGGCAACCAGAACCGCTGTATGTAAGGCATTCTGCGAGACCATAAAATCTGCAGGCTACACACCCGGCGTATACGCTTCGAAATCCTGGTTAAACGACAAGCTTGATGCAGGCCAGTTAAGCTCATATAAGATCTGGCTCGCACATTACACAGGCCAGACAGACTATACCGGCAAATACGATTTGTGGCAGCATACCGCAAAGGGCAGCGTAAACGGTATTAAGGGTAATGTCGATCTGGATATCAGTTATCTCGGATACTAATCAGTAAAGATAAAAAAAGCGATTGGATAAATTTCCAATCGCTTTTTTTATGAGAAATATTTTAAATTACTTTCTGTAGTATTCCACGATTTTCTTTACAGCATGAATTACATCATCGGTATCGCTTTCTGTCAGAGCGGGGTAAAGAGGAATGCTCATGATTCCCTTGTAAACTTCCTCGGCATTCGGACAAAGCCCGCCTGAGTATCCCAAATGTCTGTAATAAGGGAAGTAATATGTCGGTACGTAATGAACCTGGCACTGAACGTTTTCTGCGCTCATGGCATCGAAGAATTCCCTTCTTGTGCAGTTAAGCTTTGAAAGGTCCAGACGGATTATATACAGATGTCTGCAGGTATCGGACTCGGGAATTTCCTTCTGAACGATTATCTCGGGAACATCCTTAAAAGCTTCGTCGTATTTTTTTACGATTGCCTGTCTCTTTGCTTTAAAGTCTTCAAGCTTTGACAACTGACTTATAAGCATTGCTGCCTGGAAATCAGTCAGTCTGTAATTGTATCCCAGAGAAACCTGCTCGTATACCCAGATGCCTTCGTGAGGAGCATCTTCCATCAGTTCTTCGTCGTGAGTGATTCCGTGTGTATGCGCAAGCACAAGTTTTTTGTATAATTCGTCACTGTTGGTCGTTACAGCTCCGCCTTCACCGCATGTAATTGTTTTTACGGGGTGGAAGGAAAAGCATGTCATATCTGCAAGAGAGCCGACCTTTTTGCCGTTATAGGCGCTTCCGATTGCATGTGCCGCATCTTCAATGAAGATAAGATTGAACTCATCGCAGATGGCACGGATTTTTTCGTTCTCCACGCACTGGCCCGTAAAATCAACAGCCACAATTGCTTTTGTTTTATCAGTAATTTTAGCTCTGATGCTTTCGGGATCGATATTGTAGGTCTCGGGATTGATATCCGCAAATACGGGAGTTGCGCCGACGTAAAGAATGCAGTTTGCGCTTGCCGCAAATGTAAGCGGAGTAACGATAACTTCATCGCCGGGTTTAAGTCCTGCAGCGATGCATGCACAGTGAAGCGCTGCAGTTCCGTTTGAAACGGCAACCGCATGTTTTGCACCTGTGTAATCCGCGAGTTTCTTTTCAAGCTCGGCAACCTTGGGACCGCATGTGATATAATCGCTTGTCAGAACTTCGCTGACCGCTTTTACATCATCTTCATCGACACACTGCCTGCCGTAATATATCTTTTTTTCTCTTACCGGCTTTCCGCCGTTAATAGCAAGTTCTTCCATAGTTTTCTCCATACCAGAATTAAACTGACCTTTGTTATTATAGCATATTGATTTAAGACTATCCATAATATGCCTCTTTAATGTTTAAATATGGATAAAAAGAGAAAAATATGATAAAATATAACTATCTATGAGATGAATATAAAATTGAATCAGAAAATACAGATTACACGCGAAAACAAACGGTGTTTCGTGTTACGGAGGAAGAATGAAAGGAATTATATTAGCAGGCGGTTCGGGAACAAGACTTTATCCTTTGACAAAAGCTATTTCAAAGCAGATTATGCCGGTTTATGACAAACCGATGATTTATTATCCGCTTTCAATACTTATGCTTGCAGGTATCAGAGATATACTGATTATCTCAACACCCAGAGATCTGCCTGTTTTTAAAGATTTATTCGGCGACGGCTCACAGCTCGGACTTAATATGAATTATGCAATTCAGGAAACACCGAGAGGACTTGCGGATGCATTTATTGTAGGCGAAGAATTTATCGGAGACGATTCAGTTGCACTTATTTTGGGCGACAATATCTTTTATGGTCAGAGCTTTTCAAAGGTTTTAAGAGAAGTTGCTTCAAGAAAAGACGGTGCAACCATTTTCGGATACTATGTAAGAGATCCGAGAGAATACGGCGTGGTTGAATTTGATGAGAACGGCAAAGCAATTTCGATTGAAGAAAAACCCGAACATCCGAAGAGCAATTACGCAGTACCGGGACTTTACTTCTACGATAACGATGTAGTTGAAATTGCAAAGAACGTTAAGCCTTCGGCACGCGGTGAGATAGAAATTACAAGTGTAAACAACGAATATTTAAGAAGAGGCAAGCTTTATGTGGAAACACTCGGACGCGGCTTTGCATGGCTCGATACCGGAAATCATGATGCGCTTCTTGATGCTTCGGATTTCGTTGCGGCATTCCAGAAAAGACAGGGCTTATACATTTCCTGCATAGAGGAAATCGCTTTTAAGAGAGGCTTTATTACCAAAGAACAGCTCCTTGCTTTAGCAGAGCCTCTTATGAAAACCGCTTACGGACAGTATCTCGTAGAGGTTGCAAACGGACTTTAATACTTAAAAGGATTTACGGTGAAGAAAAATGGGCAAATTCAGTGTGGAAACATGCGAAATAGAAGGACTTAAGGTAATCACACCTACGGCATTCGGAGATGCGAGAGGATATTTCATGGAGTCCTATCAGGCAAATGATTTTAAGGAACTCGGTATCGATACCGTTTTCGTTCAGGACAACCAGTCATCCTCGAGTAAGGGAGTGCTTAGAGGTATGCATTACCAGATTAATTTTCCGCAGGATAAATTAGTCAGAGTTATTTCCGGCGAAGTTTATGATGCGGTGGTTGATTTAAGAAAAGGTTCGCCGACATACGGCAAATCTTTCGGAGTTGTTTTATCCGCCGAGAACAGAAAGCAGCTCTTTATACCGAAGGGTTTTGCACACGGATTTTTAGTACTTTCCGATACGGCTGAATTCTTCTATAAAGTGAGTGACTTTTATCATCCCAACGATGAAGGCGGACTGGTGTGGAACGATCCCGATGTCGGGATTGACTGGCCGGTTAAGGACGAGGCATTATTAAATATCATAGAGCGAGACAGGAACTGGCCTAAACTTAGTGAATTATAAAAAAGAAGGTAATTCGCCTATGGCACAAAATTTCAAAAAGGCAGTGCAGAATGCTTTGCTGATGCCGAGAAAAAAACAATATGAAAAAGATTACATTCGTCTTCTGAAGGAATACGAAGATCAGAGTCTTGCGGTTTTCAACTACGTTTCATCCAAAGAAGTTGAGGAAGAGACTGCAAAGGTGGTCGAAAGACTGAGCATGGAAACTTTGGTAAAGAATCTTAAAAACCATGTTGTTTATGATGAGTCAAGGTTCTATATCATTTATGATCCCACCTTCGGAATCTTAAGAAAAGAGAGCGAGCGCCTGATCTATGAATACTTAATCGATAATCCTTACGCAGTATTAATCTACGGCGATGAGGATTATTTTGCATTATCTGCGGATTTTAAAGAAGAGGAATTGTACAAAGCAAGAAGAGCGTTCAGATATTACAAACCCGTATTCAGTCCCGAGACGCTGGCATCGTTTGATTATATCAATGCGTTTGCAATTGAGGGCAGCTTCTTGAATGACCTTCTGGCAGGTACGGAGATGCTCAGCGCATCGATTTATTACACGGGCATGATGTATGAACTGACCGTGGAAGCGTGTGCTAAATTAAGAGCCGACAGAAGAGAAGATTTAATCTGCCACATTCCGGCAGTGCTTGTTTCAAAAGGAATCGAAAGCGATATAAGCGAAAAAGAATTAAGCGAATCCATGGAAACAGGTGCGCTTCTTTATTCCGAATATCAGAAAATCATTCCTTCGCTTTCGGACGATAAATATGCGGCAATAAGACAGAAGGCAAAAGAAAAATTAAAACTTATACCGGTTGAAACCGATATTACCGTTTCGATAATCATTCCTTCAAAAGACAATCCCGATATGCTCACTTCGCTTATCGGAAAGCTTAATTTAAACGGGCTTAAAAAGATTGAAGTAATCATAGTCGACAACGGATCGAGCGAGGAAAACAAAGCCAAAGTCGAAGCCTTCCTTGAGAAGTGCGACTTCGAATACAAATACATTTATGCTGTCGAGGAATTCAATTATTCCAAGATGAACAATGTCGGAGCCAAGGTTGCAAGAGGCGAAGTACTGCTTCTTTTAAACGATGACATTGAAGCCGAAGGACATGAATGGATTAAGACAATGGCAGCATATGCTACCAACAAGGGAGTAGGCTGTGTAGGCTGCAAACTTTTATATCCCGACGGAAAGATCCAGCATGTTGGAATATCCGCAGGCATTGATGGTCCCGCTCATAAATTCATGGGTGAAGAAGACACCGTAAAAGCAGGCGCAGGCGATAATCTTGTGAACAAAAACGTGCTTGCGGTAACGGGCGCATGTCTGGCAGTCAGAAAAGAACTTTACGACAGAGTCGGAGGTTTGTTCGAAGAGCTTAAAGTAGGCTACAATGATGTCGACCTCTGCATGAACCTTTATGAGAACGGCTACAGAAACGTACTGCTTAACGATATAAAACTTATTCATCACGAATCGGTTTCAAGAGGCGTTGATGCAAAGAACAAAATTAAATCCGAACGTCTCTCATACGAAAAGGCAATTCTTAAGAACCGCCATCCGTCACTTATGATAGTGGATCCTTACGAAGGCGGCTCCGCAGATTTCAAGCTTAATTTCGAAAAAGAAAAAGAAGACTTAAGCGTTAACGCAAGCGGTAAGTTTGAATCGAGAAAATCAAACGACGAAGAAGGCTGGGTATACTTCTCCTTCGAAAAATTCCAGGTGAAGATTACCGAAGACGAACATAAAATCCTCGTTGTCAAAGGCTACGCTGTAGTACCGGGCATCGACAATATGAGATTTGATTTTGACGTAATCTTACAAAAGGACGGCAAGCAGTTTGTAATACCGACAGAACGCTGCTTAAGACCTGACCTTGCGGGAAGATTCAACGGAAGCGAAAATACCGAGCTTTGCGGAATTGATTTACGCGTATCGGTTGATAATCTCGACGCGGGCAACTACAGGATTTACATGTACGCCAAGGACCACGGTAATGTAAGAGAGATTATTACCGACACATTCTTAAACATAGATATTTAACGACCGGATACTGACAGAAAATGGAAAACAGAGAACTCGAAGAATTAAAAAAAGAACTTGAGGAAACCAAGAGAAAAAACATGGAACTCTCGGGCCGCATAACAGAGCTTGAGGACGAAAAGGAAGAGATTAAGGATAATCTCGACCGCATTAAATCGAGCAAGGCTTACAAGCTTTCAAAGCCTTTAAGATATGTCCGCTCACAGGTTAAAAGAGTCACACAATACGGCTCCGTATCGGCGGTTTCCGACAAAGTAAAAAGCAAAAACAGATTAAAGAAAAGATATAAAGAGCTCGGAACACTTTCTTTCCCCGACAAAGATCAGAGAATCGCAGAGGAAAGTAAAGAATACGCCGGGAAGATTGTCATTTCCATTCTCGTTCCGCTTTATAATACTCCCGAAGATTTCCTAAAAGAAATGATTGATTCGGTAGTAAACCAGACTTACAAATTCTGGGAACTCTGTCTTGCGGACGGTTCGGACGCCGAGCATTCATACGTAGGAGATATCTGCAAGAAATACGCAGAGAACGATTCCAGAGTCGTATACAAAAAGCTTGAGAAAAATGAAGGTATTTCGGGTAACACCAATGCATGCTACAGGATGGCAACAGGTGATTACATCGGTCTCTTCGATCATGATGACGTACTTCATCCAAGCGCACTTTACAAATACAGAGAAGCGATAGATGAGGGCGCTGATTACATCTATTGCGACGAAGCAACCTTTGTGGACGGCGATATTAACAAAATGATTACCGTTCATTTTAAGCCCGACTTCGCTATTGATAATCTCCGCGCAAACAACTACATCTGCCATTTCTCGGTATTCAAAAAAGAACTCTTAAACGAGACAGAACTTTTCAGAACCGAATACGACGGAAGCCAGGATCACGATATGATTCTGCGCTTAACCCATCTTGCAAAAAAGGTTGTTCATGTGTCGGGAATTTATTACTACTGGAGAGCGCATGCAGGCAGCGTGGCACAGAATATCAACGCCAAGACCTATGCAATAGATGCAGCTAAAAGAGCCGTTTCGGACCATCTTAAAACGAACGGCATTTACAATACAAGCATCACTTCTTCAAGAGCATTCGAAACAATTTTCAGATTAAAATATGTTGTTACGGGCGAACCTCTTGTCTCCGTTATCATCACGGACGACACAGAGGACTGTATACTTGCGCTTGAAAACTTCAATTCATATTCGAATGTTGAAATCATAAAAGAATCAGATTTCGCCGATGAACTCGCAGGAAAGAACATATTTGCAAAGAAAAACGCACTTGCAGATAAAGCAAAGGGTGAAGTTTTATTCTTCCTTGACGGAAGCGTTAAGGCATGCTCACCTGATATCGTAAGAGAATTCTTATCGATAGCACAGAGAGAAGACGTAGGTGCAGTAGGCGGGAAGATTATTAATTCCCAGGGCAAGATTGAGCACGCATCCGTTGTAATCGGTATCGGAAAAGACAAGGCAGCAGGATTAGTTCATCGCGGCTTTGATAAAAAATACATCGGTTACATGGGCAGACTCTGCTACATTCAGGACTGCAGCGCAGTAACGGGCGATATGCTTATGCTTAAGAAAAAGGACTTCGAAAAGGCCGGCAGATTCGACGAAAGCTTTGAGAACGCATTCTCAGATATTTCCTTATGCCTTAACTTAAGAAGAATGGGTCTTTTAAATGTATTCGATCCTTACGGCGAAGGAATTAGTGATAAGCCTCAGATTCTTTTAGGAGGAGAAGACGAAGCTTACAAGAAAGACCTCGCAAACTTCAAAGAAAAATACGCAAAGGAACTTGAAGCCGGCGATCCTTATTACAACGCGAACCTTACCAAAGATTCACTTGATTACTCTGTGTGTTAGGAACTATATATAATGCTTAATTACTTATTTGCTTTAATCATATACGTCAGTTTTATCGTTTTAATATTTGCTCTTAAAATCAATTCAAAGCCGGGTATAAAAACGACAGTTCTCACGATAGTTATTCCTGTTATTTCTTTAATCGTTCAGCTTGTTACAGAGTGGATTCTTTATATAGCCATATATATTATTCCGGACGTCAAATCCTTTTATTTTACGGTCGGAATAATCATCAACATTATCGAACTTGTACTTCCTTTTATAACCGTGCTTTTAATCGGAAAAATAAACGGCTGCAAAGTCGGTCTTAAAATGGTGCTTGCAATTGCGTCAGTATTCGTTGTGCTTTCATTCATCCTTAAACTCATAATTATAAACGGCGACTGGCAGTTATATGCCGATGAGTATCTGACGGAAGCAATTTTAAACGGCTCGGAGTACGATCTTTTAACCGCAGGGAATGACCTTAAAATCCTGCAGACATTTCTTGTAGTAATTAATGCGGTTCC
Source organism: Lachnospiraceae bacterium (assembly GCA_017538995.1). GTDB lineage: Bacteria > Bacillota > Clostridia > Lachnospirales > Lachnospiraceae > UBA3766. The sequence goes on from JAFYHV010000139.1 coordinate 31,904, forward strand.
GACAGCCATCCTTGAAATTTTCACAATCATAAAAAGCCTTGAAGTTAAGAACAGCAAAAAATCTAATTCGCGCAAAAAGGCAAATTAAAAATACTATATTACCGCAAATAACCTTTATCTGTACAAGCACCGGCGTTAATATAATATTGTTCAGATAATTATGGAGGGGAAACGATGTTCGCATGCAAAAACTGCGGCGGAAATATCATATACGACATTAAGTCTCAAAAGCTCGTATGCAAACAGTGTACTGCGTCTTTTGCACCCGAGAGCGTGACTAAGGAAAACGATTCCGTGGATTACGATTATTTCGAAACCACGGTTTTTACATGTCCTCAGTGCGGCGCCGAGATTATGTGCGAAGATAACGAAGCTTCAAGTTTCTGTACTTACTGCGCGTCTTCGACAGTTCTTACTTCAAGAATTTCCAAAGAGAAAAAGCCCGATTATATCATTCCTTTTGAAAAGACCAAAGAAGAGTGTATCGGTGAATTTAAAAAGATTACCAAGAGAGCTATATTTGCTCCGAGCGAATTAAAGGATGCAAAAATTCTCGATCAGTTCAAGGCAATATATGTTCCTTACTGGTTTTATGAGGTTAATCAGGAAGGATTTTTCAGAGTCAGCGGAATGGAACTTCAGAGGGACGCTGAATACTCCACCACATACTATTTTGATGTAAACGGATATATAAACGGAAAATTTGAAGGTATCTGCAGGGACGCATCATACTCATTCTCCGATGATCTGGGAGAGAGAATCGCACCTTTCTTTACCGAAGGCAAAAAGAAGTTTTATCCTTCGTACCTTTCCGGATTTTACGCAGATATATCGGATGTGGAAAGCATTGTGTACGAGCATGAGGCAGAAGAACTTGCAAATGATGTTGCAAGAGAAGTCGTATCACAGTCATCGTGCAAGGATGAATACAGGAATATGAAAATATATCTGTCCAATGACGAGGCCACCAAGCAGTTTAATACCACGGTAAGTGCCAAGAGAGCACTTTTCCCGATTTGGTTTATGTCTTTTAAGAACGAAAAGAAAGTAGCCTACATGACGGTCAACGGCCAGACGGGCAAGGCAGCGAGCGATTTTCCGATATCCAAAAGAAAATTCTTCATCGGAATACTTCTTTTAACACTGCTTTTCTTCCCGCTTGCTTTTCTGACACTTTCTCTTTTCAAGGAAAGAACCGCTTTTGGTGCACTTGATATTGCGCTTATTTTATCGGCGGCTTCGTATATAATTTACTATGTGCAGATGAAAATTCTGCAGATTAAAGATTCGGGCGCAGAAGATGCGGGACGTTTTTATCAGAAGACCAAAGTAGTATATATAAAGAATAAAGATAAAAATTTGGCTTTAAAGAACTACATAAAAGAAAGCATAATCGACATTATAATGGGTCTTTTTTATGTCGGAATGGTGTTTTGGGAAATTCCTTTCATTCTGAATATTGCGAGTCAGGGTAAGTTTTTCAGTATCGGAGCAGCATCGGGATTTTTCAGAATTGTTCTTATTGTCGGGAACCTGATACTGGCAGCGATAGGTTTTTTAAGAGCGGGAAAAATTAAAAACAGCGAAAAATATTACGGAGTGCTTGTCGGAGCCTTACTGACTATATCGGTTCTCGGAATACAGCTGATTAATTCGACCAGCGAACTCTTAAGCATTATTAGTTCAGTTCTTTTATGTGCCGGCGCATTCCTTACTATATTCGATCTTGTGCTCTATCACAACGAACTGACAACGAGAAAACCCGCACATCTTAAAAGGAGAGGAGGTGACGCAATTGCCGAAGATATTAATTATTTTAATATGTAGTTTAATCATTGCGTTCTTTGCGGCATTTATTGCCTGTTACTTCTTAGCAAAGATTACCTCTCTTCCCGGGAAAAAATCCGAAGTCGAAGAAGATGAATTCAATCTCTACGGTGTTAAGTACAACTGCGTTGCCAAGAATATTGAAGTCAAAAACAAATCCTATTCGTCTTATGAAAGACCCAAGGACGACAAAAACCAAATATACTGATTAGCATGTGACCTGAATTAGTATAAAAACTCCGAGCCATTTTGCTTCGGAGTTTTTTAAAGGCGAAACTCCCGTTTTTAGCCTTCATTATTAAGATTTGTTTAAGATAAACATAAAATTTTTTAAAACCTATTGACAAGGTGTTATACACTGTTATATAGTGTTTACTGTTATAAGGTGTTTATCGGCACTATAACAGTTGAACGTTTTTTTATGAGGCAGCATTTTACGGAGTAAAACCCGACGGGGAGCAAACATGAAGATAATCATCAACAATTCTTCAATGGTACCAATTTATACGCAGATTATTCAGCAGATAAAAGCGCAGATTGCATCTGACGTGCTGCATGAAAATGATCCGCTTCCTTCAGTGAGGTCTTTGTCAAAGGATCTTAACATCAGCGCACTTACCGTCAAAAAAGCTTATGACGAGCTTGAGGCGCTGGGTTTTGTTGTGACCGTACACGGCAAGGGTACATACATATCCGGCAATAATTCGGAGTACATAAAAGAAAATCAGATAAAAGAAGTAGAGAACGGGTTAAAAGATTCCATAGAAAAAGCAGAACGTTATTCAATCTCCAAAGAAGATGTCAAGGAAATGTTTGACATGCTTTTGGACGAAACGGAGGCTTAAATGCTTGAAGTAAAAAATGTTGTAAAGAAATATAAAAATTTCACATTAAACGTTTCGATGGAATTAAAGCCCGGAATGATAACGGGTCTCGTCGGTGCCAACGGAGCAGGTAAAAGTACCACTTTCAAAATAATGCTCGGACTGGTCAATCCCGACGGCGGAGAAGTCCTTATAAACGGAATGAGTGTTAAGGCTTATAAAAACTCCGGCAAAGAGGACATAGGCTGCGTGCTTGCAGACTCCTTCTTTCCCGACATTCTTAAAATAAAAGAACTTAAATCCATTTTAAAAGCTTCGTACAAAAGTTTTGACGAAGAGTATTTCGTAAAAAAATGCGAAGAATACGAAATACCCATGGACAAGAAGATATCCGAACTTTCCGGCGGTATGAAAGCCAAAATAAGAGTTATTACGGCACTTTCGCATGACAGCAAAATCTTAATTCTGGACGAGCCGACCTCGGGACTTGATGTGGTTTCAAGAGAAGAAATACTTGCAGAACTTCGTGATTACATGGAAAAGGACGAAGAGAGATCAATCGTTATCAGTTCCCATATCTCTTCCGATATCGAGAAAATCTGTGATGACATATACGTAATCAACAACGGCGAAATTGTTATTCACGATGATACTGATACGCTGCTTTTTGAATATGCGGCATTAAAGATAAGTGATGAAAATTACGAGAGCCTGGATAAGCAGTATGTGATAGCCGTCAGAAAAGAATCCTACGGATATGAGTGTCTTACGGATAAAAAAGATTATTATCTGGAGAACTTCCCCGATATGGTAATCGAAAAAATGAATCTGGATGAACTCATGCTGATTCTCTATAAAGGAGAAAAACTATGAAAGGTCTGTTTATCAAGGATTTAAAACTGGTATTTAAAAACAAATTCCTTCTCGTCCTGATGGTTTTGTTCTCCCTGGTAGGATTTGTCGGTATGGATGAGAACTTTATGATCGGCTATTTTACGCTTTTCTTTACGGGACTGGCAATCTCAACATCCGGATACGATGAGAGAAACAATACGATTGCTTATCTCTTAACAACGCCTGTTTCCAGAAGGGATTATGTTATAGAGAAATATATCTTCACGACGTGCTTTGGATTTATCGGATATGCGCTGAGTGTTGCGATTTCATTTATAGGCTGTCATTTTATACAGGGTAAACCGTATGATGTAACGGCACTTTCACTGGGATTGTTTATATTCTTAATCCCCGCACTGATGATTCCGATTAACATCAAATTCGGAACCACCAAAGGCCGTCTGATAACGCTTGCGATTTCCGGAATCATTGCATTTATAATCGGAGCTTTGGTTCCTCCGCTTTTAATGATTTCGAGCGTTACCGAGTTTACTTTTGACGAAGAAATGGCCATCACGGAATACGTGGTTGAAGTCGGACTTAAAACATATCTGATTGCGGGCGGTGTACTGCTTGCGATTTTAGGAGCATACTTTATTTCGTTTTTTATAAGTTTAAATATCATAAAAAAGAAAAATTATTAATCATTACATAAAGGAGTTGAAATGGCTTCATTAATTGAAATAAGGAATATGTGTAAGATTTACAATCCGGGCGAGAATGAGGTAAGAGCGCTCGATCACGTATCCCTTTCCATCGGCGAAAACGAATTTGTAGCCATCATCGGTCATTCCGGATCGGGAAAATCGACACTCATGAATATGCTAGGGTGTCTCGATGTTCCTACCAGCGGTATTTACCTCTTACACGGTTCGGATGTATCACTTTTAAGCGATGATGAGCTGTCGGATATCAGAAACCAGGAAATCGGCTTTATCTTCCAGGGCTTCAACCTGATATCAAACCTTACAGCTTTTGAAAATGTGGAACTGCCTCTTATATACCGAGGAGTTTCAAAAAAAGAGCGAACCAATCTGGCAAAGGAAGCGCTTAGAAAAGTCGGACTTGAAAACAGAATGACTCACAAGCCTTCGGAAATGTCCGGCGGTCAGCAGCAGAGAGTTGCGATAGCACGTGCGATAGCACAGGCACCGCCCGTAATACTTGCGGATGAGCCTACAGGTAACCTCGACTCACATTCGTCCCAGGAAATAATGAATATCTTAAAACAGCTTCACGCAGAGGGAAGAACGGTCATAGTCATCACGCACGATAACGACATTGCGGCAAATGCAAAGCGAATCATTCATATCGAAGACGGACGCATCACCTCTGATTCTGCCAACGAAGGAAACTTAAGCAGAGATGACATCGACAAGGAAATCCGAAGCGGCCCTGTAGTGTATGATTCCGATACGGAAGAAGAAATTCCGAATGAAGAACCGACTGAAGCGGTAATTGAAGAACCGGCAGGAACGCAGGACGATTTTGATATAAAGATTACGGATGAAAATATAGATTTACATTTGATTGGAGAGAGACAGAATGAGCAGGAAGAATAACCCACAATTATCACTCGACAGAGAAAATCTTGATGCACAGCTTGAGGCTGCTGCACAGAAAAGAAAGAAACAGAAAAGAAAAAAGGTTGTTGTCAGAATAATCATCATAGCTGTGATCATCGTGATTGTTCTTGCGATTGCAGGCATCATCATAGGTATTATGGCTTCCAAGAAAGCTATGGACAAGGTGGTTAATGTAACACATGCCGAAGATCAGGAAATCACGCAGGAAGTTAAATTAAGCGGAACCGTTCAGAGTGACAATGTTCAGCATTTCTATTCACCCACAGCCATCAAGGTTGAAAGCGTTGTTGAAATCGGAACATTCGTAAAGAAGGGCGATCCGATCGTAAAATTTGACAAGGAATCTTACGAACTTGCACTAAAGCAGCTTGAATTAACAGATAAGATTACCGAGAACAATTTCCAGAGTAATGTTGCAAGCAACAATACTATTTTAGGCAAACTCGGACAGGCTCAGGCAGATGTTGCAAAGTATCAGGCAGAAGTTAACGAAGCGCAGGCAGCGGTAGACAACTTCGGTGACAATGATTCCATCAATAAATTCAATAAAGATGTTCAGACACAGATAGCACTTGAACAGGGCAATATCGCATACTGCGAAGCAGAAATCGAAAATCTCTGGGTAGCTTACAAGATTTCTACAGGCTATGACAAAATGAGTCAGGGAGAAGCTGAGCAGGCTGAAAAGAATTTCGAACAGCAGGCAGACGTAAAAGCTCTTCGTGAAAAAATCGCATACTCCAATACGGTTATCAAAAATGTCAGCGGTTTACTTTCCGGCCAGACCGAAAGTCTTGCCGAAGCAAAGCAGAAACTTGCGGAAGCGCAGTCAAAACTTGAAACGGCAAAGGCACAGGTTGAATCTTACAAGGCATCTGCCGGAAACGATTACGACAGAGAGAACCTTCAGCTTCAGGGCGAACTTAACACACTTAAGTCCGGCAGCGAATACGAAGAACTTCAGAAATATAAAGACGGCTGCCTTTTAGCTCCTTTTGACGGTATCGTTACTGCATCATATGTCAGCGAAGGTATGACCACCTCTCTTGCAGGTGCAGAAATTATCGAATTCTCAAGCATTGATGAAGTAAGCGTTGCAATCTCTGTCAGCAAGAGAGATATCGAAAAGATTAAAGAAGGCCAGTCCGTAAAAGTAACAATTCTTGATAAGGATTACGAAGGCGAGATTTCAAGAATCGCACGTGTGGCTATTTCAGGCGGCGGTACAACAAGCGTTTCCGCAGTCATCAAGATTAAAAACCCCGATGATGATATTTTCTTAGGAATCGAGGCTAAGAACGTTATTGTAACAGCGCATAAAGACAGCTGCTTAACACTTCCTTCAGAAGCTATCAACGTGGATGCCGACGGATTCTTCGTATACGTTGTTAACGATATGAGTATGGTTGAAAAGAAGAGAGTTGAAGTCGGTATTACTTCGGAAGACTGCACAGAAATTGTGGAAGGTATTACGGCAGACGATAAAGTTATATCCTATGTTACGGCAGTAGTTCAGGAAGGCGCCATTGTAGTACCCGTTGAAGGCGATGACATGACATCCCTTATGGGCGGATTAGGCGGCGGTAATCTTGGAGTTACTGTTACAACCGAATAAAAATATTAACTGACAGGAAAACAAATGGGACAATTTTTAGAATACGTAAAAATTGCATATAAGAGTATTACTTCCAATAAAGGCCGTACATTTTTAACCATGTTGGGAATCATTATAGGTATCTCTTCCGTCATAATGATTACGGGCTTAGGAAGCGGCGTAAAAAACGCGCTTGACGGTGCTCTCGGAGATCTTTTCAAAGGACAGACATATATTTATTCTCCCGGCGGTGCCGAATATATAACGGCGAATGATATTGAATATATCAAAAATACCGTACCGGATCTTGCCGTATGTTCTCCCGAAGAATATATATACGGAAGCGCTACTTCGGTTAAGGGTGATTTTAACGTTCAGTATTATATGGTAAATGAAACATATGAAAGATATGCCGTAGAGGGACTGCTCCACGGAAGATATTTTACCGAGGACGAATGTGAAAGAGGCGACAATGTGGCTGTTATAAGCGAAGAGGGCGCCAAAGCATTTTTCGGAAGCACAGATGTGGTCGGACAGACGATTCTTGTGGATTTAGGTTATGATATTTTACTTGAATATCGTATCGTAGGTGTAAGAAAAGCCAAAGACTCACAGCTTATGAATATGGTTAATATGCTGGAAGGAAACGTGACTATTAAACTGGAAGTTCCTTATAAGCACTATGTTAATGCTACGGGAGAAACATGGCCTATAGACAACTTATATTCCATGCTGATTTCTTCTGACTCTCCCGACATAAATGAAACACTCAAACGTATCGTTAAGATACTTGAAGCAAGACATGATGTAAGAGGTGAAGAATGTTTTACGATTGATTCTTTTGACTCTTACATGGAAAAGATAAATCAGGTTATCGGATATATAACAATGTTTGTAGGATTTGTATCAGCGATATCCCTCCTGGTAGGCGGTATCGGCGTTATGAACATTATGCTTGTATCCGTTACGGAGAGAACCTCCGAAATAGGTATCAGAAAAGCGCTTGGCGCGAGAACGGGATCGATTATGACTCAGTTTCTGGCAGAAGCCGGAATGATTACGCTGGTTGGCGGTGTAATCGGAGTTATATTAGGCTACGGCGGCGCTGAAGCACTCTGTCTTTTAGTAGGTGCTATCGCAAAGATACCGGTACATATTTCGGTAAATATATTAGTTGCTCTGGGCGCAGCAATCTTTTCTGCGGGAGTCGGACTTTTCTTCGGAATATTCCCTGCTAAAAAGGCTGCAGAATTAAGCCCTATTGAAGCATTAAGACAGGAATAATAATGGGCAAATTTATAGAATACTGCAAAATTGCATTTTTCAACATAAAATCGAATAAAGTCAGAGCCTTCTTAACAATGCTCGGAATTATTATCGGTATATCTTCTGTGGTTGCAATCGTAAGCTTAGGAAGCGGATTCAAAAAAACCATCGATAAGGAACTCTCGAGTCTGGCCGGTAATACACTTGAAGTTTATTCCATAGGTGAAGTTGAATTCAATGATGAAGACCTGGAAGCTTTAATGGCAAAAGAAAAGCATATCCTGGGAATCACACCCGTAATACCGTTAACGGGCGAAGCATCATACAAGGATTTAAACTCATATTCCGCACAGATTAAAATGGGAAATGAACTCATGGATCAGGCTTCTAAATATGATCTTCTTTATGGAAGATATTTTACAAAAGAAGAATTTGATCATATGGAAAAAGTCTGCATCATAGATAAAAGTTCTGCCAGAAAATTGTTCGGACACGAAGATGTTGTCGGAATGACGGTGGATCTCTTTTACGGAAGAAACAGAAGAGGCGGAACATTCAGAATTATCGGCGTAAGAGATGATAACTCTTCTCAGATGGCAGATTTAATCATGGGTTCCGGAAGTGTTGAAACCAAATTTGAAGTTCCTTTTACATCATTCATCGATGCAATCGGTCTTTCCCAGTACGCAATCGGCTATTACGATCTCATAATCATTCTGGATGATGCGGACAATGCAAGCGATGTACTGGCTCATACCAAAGCAATTCTTGAAGCAAGATATGATATACGTGATCAGAACCAGATAGCAGTTATAGACTACAATGCTATCTTCTCGGTTATAAGTTCATCACTTATGATGGTTACGCTTTTAATTATGTTAGTTGCAGGAATATCGCTGTTCGTAGGCGGTATCGGCGTTATGAATATCATGCTTGTATCGGTTACAGAGCGTACAAGAGAAATCGGTATAAGAAAAGCGCTCGGTGCGAGAACGGGCTCCGTGCTCACACAGTTTCTGGTTGAGGCCGGATCGATATCCTTACTCGGCGGTGTAATAGGAATCATTTTAGGACTCGGCGGAGCAGAATTTATATGCTTCCTCATTTCCAACTTTACCACTTCAAAACTGGTGGCAGACTTTAACCCTTTCTTCATCATCGGTATTGCGCTTTTCTCTATGTCGATCGGTGTGTTCTTCGGAATCTACCCTGCCAGAAAAGCGGCAAAGTTAAGTCCTATAGAAGCCCTTCGCAGAAGGTAAACCTTTTGCTTTTTCATACATTCATCCCCTCAAAAACAGAGAGCCTCCCCTGCTCTCTGTTTTTTGTTCCAAA
>JAFYHV010000022.1 GCA_017538995.1 Lachnospiraceae bacterium
ACATTCTTTTTATTTTCAATTGCAATCATGTTGCGTTCAACGAAAACGCGCTTCTTCTCATGATTGTAAATACAAATTTTACTGGTACCCAAATCGATACCGAAAGCATTGTTAGCCAAAGTAATTCTCCAATTTCTTCTTCACATAATAAATCAATTTATTATTATATCACATTTTAATCAATTTTGACTAAATTTCTCTCGTATAAGGTCTGCAAAGACTTGATAATACCGAGTTTTACATGAGGAAAAGTCAAACCACCCTGGAAATATACACTATAGGGCTCTTTTACGGGGCCGTCGGCAGATAATTCAATGGATGAACCTGAAATAAATGCTCCTGCGGCCATGATTACATCTGAATCGTAGCCCGGCATTGCCCAGGGTTCGGGTTTTACAAACGAATCAACCGGTGATGCAGCCTGAATACCCTGGCAGAAAGCAATCATTTTGTCTTTGTCGCGGAATGTTACTGCCTGAATTATGTCATGGCGGTCTTCAGTTGAGTTGGGAATAACGTCAAAACCAAGTTTTTCGTATACATTAGCAGCAAAAATTGCGCCTTTAAGAGCACTTGCAACTACTGTAGGTGCAAGGAACAGGCCCTGATAAAAATCTCGTAAAATTGTTAACGATGCACCGACTTCTTTGCCTAATCCGGGAGAAGTAAGTCTGTATGCCGCATTTTCAACACATTCTTTCTTACCGCATATATATCCGCCAAGAGGTGCAAGTCCGCCACCGGGGTTTTTAATTAAAGAACCGACAATCATATCTGCTCCGACATCGCTCGGTTCTATTTCTTCGGTAAATTCACCGTAGCAGTTATCTACCATACAGATAACTTCGGGCTTGATGCTTTTAACGAAAGCAATAAGTTCGCCTATCTGCTTAACAGAGAATGTCGGTCTTGTCTGATAACCTTTTGAACGCTGTATAGTAACAAGTTTTGTCTTTTCGTTAATTGCTTTTTTTATGTTCTCGTAATCGAAAGTACCGTCAGCAAGCAGATCGACCTGACGATAGGAAACTCCATATTCTTTTAAGGAACCTTTGCTGTCTCTTATACCTATAACTTCTTCAAGTGTATCGTAAGGCTTTCCTACAGGGCTTAAAAGCTCGTCTCCGGGACGTAAATTACTCATTAAAGCAAGTGCCAGCGCATGTGTTCCGCATGTAATCTGGGCCCTTACAAGCGCATCTTCGGTATGGAAAATATCTGCATAAACTTTTTCAAGAGTTTCTCTTCCAATATCGTTATAACCGTAACCTGTTGTACCAAGCATACAGGCTTCGGATACATTGTTCTTCTGCATAGAAGCAATAACCTTAAGCTGGTTAATATCAGCCAGTCTGTCAATCTCATCAAATCTGGGTTTTAAGTCAGATAAAATGCTTTCAGCAAACTCGCAAACCTTATCATCAATTCCGAAATCCTTATAAATATTATTCATGTTTACCTCATTCAGTAATAATTTTCTTTTCTCTTAATACATTCAGAACATACTGCTCAATCTCTTCTAAAGACTTATTATCAATATCAATAAAATCCGCATATCTTTCTCTTTTAAAGAAAGTTACCTGTCTTTTGGCATAATGTCTTGAATTCTGTTTTATAAGATAAACGGCTCTGTCATAATCGTAATTGCCGTTTAAATAATCAATAATCTCTTTATAGCCTATTGCATTATACAACCCTGACTGTGAATCGTAAGGATATTTAGATATCAAATCCTTTACTTCATCGAGTAAACCGTTTTCAAGCATAATATCCACACGTCTGTCTATTTTATCATATAAAAGGCTTCTGTCACGATTTAAAACAAAATATGCAAGATTATAAGGTGTTTCTCTCTCCTGCTGTTCTTTGTTGTGATCAGAGATTTTTTTATGATGAAGCTCATAAAATTCAATCGCCCTGATAACACGTTTGATATTCTGCTTGGGAATAATTAAAGTCGATTCATAATCAATCTCTTTTAATCGTTCAAATAAAGCGTCTTCACCGTTTTGCTCATAAAACCCGGTGATTTCGGCTCTGACAGAATTATTATCCTCTTCCGTAAAATCAATATCTCTAGTAACCGCCTGAATATAAAAGCCTGTACCGCCGCATATAATCGGGATATGGCCGTTTTTATATATTTCATCCATTGCTTCTAAAGCAAGTGTTTTATATCTTAATGCATCGCAGGATTCGTTAGGATTAAGACAATCCAAAAGATAATGTTTAATACCGCCCATCTCTTCTTCGGTTACTTTTGCGGTACCAACATCCATAAATTTATAGACTTGCATTGAATCGGCGGAGATTATCTCTCCGCCGATGATTTTTGCTATATTTACTGCCAAAGCGCTTTTGCCTGTTGCAGTTGCTCCGGCAATTACTACCAGGGGCTTTTTCATGAAACTATCCTTTTGAACATCTTTTCAAGATCAGTCTTTGAAATTCTGATAAGTGTAGGTCTTCCGTGAGGACACTGATAAGGATTCTTTAAAGTGAGCATAAATTCAAGAAGTTTCTTGCATTCATCCTTGCTCATCTTCTGATTGCCCTTAATTGCAGCCTTACATGCTCTTGTAGCGATTCTGTTCTCGATGATATCAATATGGAGCGAAGGTGAAACATTTATAAGCTCTGAAAGGATATCAAGGAACAGACTCTTTGCATCGGAACCGAACAAATCTGTCGGTATACCTCTGATGAACAAATCTCTGTCACCGAAATCGTTAATGACAAATCCGAATTTCTCGAATTCAGCCTTGTAACGAAGATATACATCCATCTCTGCTTTGCTTAAGTTTACAACCTGTGAAAGCATAAGAGTCTGTGTTTCAATACTATTGTTCTTAAACTTCTCCATAAATCTTTCATAAAGCACTTTTTCATGTGCAGCATGCTGATCCATAATAAGAAGTTCGTTCTCAACCGAGATTAACCAGTATGTATCAAATATCTGATCGATAATCGTAAATTTCGAAAGTTTGGAAGGATCCAGAGTTTTTTCGTTAAAGAGAACGCTCTGTGTTTCCTTAACCTTGGGTTCTTTCTTGCCTGAAGAATTGAATCTGTCAACTTTCTTGAAGATGTTTTCTACATTTTCAACCTTAGGTGAAACAACCTCGTCATCGGTATCTTTTTCGAAATCTTTTACTCTGAAAGTAAATTTGGATTTCTTGGGTGCTTCAGTATCAGCCTTAATAGGAGTAATATCGTCGTTTAATACGGAATATTTCTTGTCAGCATCTTTAAGTCTGTCAGAATCGTCTTCCTTACTCTTTTCACCCACACGGTCGATAATATCAGCTTTTCTTTCCCACTTAAAGTCCATAAAAGCATCGTTAGAATCTTCCTCTTCTTCACTAACGAAAGAATTCTCGGGAATTTCGCTGAATTTAACGATCATGCCCTTGTTTTCCTGCTCGATTTCGCTCTCTTCCTTGTTTTCGATGGAAGCAAGCCATTCTTCGAACATATTTACAGGCTCAGCCTGCTCTTCTTGTGCTTCAGGTGCTGTTTCCTCAGGAACAACTTCTTCTGCGGGAGCTTCCTGTGTTTCAGCCGGTGCTTCTTCTTTTACATCATCTTCTTTAGCAAAGATATCTTTCTTAAACAAAGCTGAACCGTGAGAACCTGTGTCTACAGTCTTTTCTTCCTCAGAATCTTTCTTTTCTGCAGCTATTCTGTTCTTAAGTAATGCAGAACCCTGTGTACCGTCTTTATCTACATAATCATCGGCTGTTTCTTTATGACTGCCGATTCTTGTTGTAAGAAGTGATGAACCCTGTGAAGTTGTATCATAAGAACTTTCGTCCTTAATATTTCCTTCGGATTCAGCAAATTCGGTAACCTTGTTAAAGGAAGTTTTTTCAACCGCTGTACTCTTGGGAGCTTCAGCCGTAGTATCCTTTGTAAGGAAATCGTAATTGGGATTTTCTTCTTTGACTACAGTACTCTTGGGAGCTTCAGCTGTTGTATCTTTTGTAAGGAAGTCATAGTTGGGACTGTCTTTTTTGATAACAACATTTTTCGGAGCTTCAGCTGTAGTATCGTTTCTTAAGAAGTCATAATCATCCTTAGGTGCTTCAGCTGTTTCGGTAACTGCTTCTTTAACTTCTTCTGCAGTTTCTTCATCTTCTTCGACATCATTCTTCATACGCTCTTCAAATTTGTCATATTTGGATTTATAAGGAATGGTCGTAATATGATTCATGAATTCATTGTTGGGCTTGTCTTTCTTTTCTTCAAACTCAACAGTAAATTCTTTTGATTTGTCGTTCTGTGCATAGGCTTCGCTTTCGGCTGCGGTCATATTGTTGACGCCTTTTTTGCCGTCGTAGCCTTTCTGTACTACAAGATCACCCTTCTTGAAATTCTTTTCAAAAGGTTCGGGAGCACGTTCAAGAGGAGCTTCCTCTTCTTTAAACTTAAATGCACTCGGAATAAGTTCACTCTTGGTAAGAGCCTCATTTATAGTTTTACTTAAAATCTCAACCAGGAATTCGCCGTTTGTAATTCTGACTTCACTCTTTGCGGGATGAACATTTACATCAATTCCGAAAGGATCAAGTTCTATGAATAAAACAACAAAAGGAAACTTATGCTGCATAAGGAAATTACGGTATCCTTCTTCGATTCCTCTTGTTACATAATCATTTTTGACGAATCTGCCGTTTATAAAATAATATTCTCCGGATCTTGAAGGACGACAAAAATCAGGCTTGGTAATATAACCCTGAATCTTGATAAAATCGTCTTCATAATCCAAAGGAAGAAGTCCTTCATGAATTTCTTTGCCAAACAGTCTGAAAATAACATCTTTAAGATTGCCTGAACCGTTTGTCTGAATCTTAACCTGACCGTTTACAAGAAGCTGAAAAGCAATGGAAGGATTAGAAAGAACAAGTTCTTCCATCATTTCAATAATCTTGGTGGCTTCGGATGAAGGTGAATTTAAGAATTTTTTACGAGCGGGAACATTAAAGAATAAATCTTTTACGATGATTGTCGTACCTTCAGGAGCACCGGTTTTAATCATCTCGATTACGCTGCCGCAGTCAAGATTAATTTTAGTGCCCATTACATCTGTATTGGTACGTGTAATCATCTCGGTATGAGAAACGGAAGCGATACTCGCCAAAGCCTCGCCTCTGAATCCTAATGTGCTTAAGAAGAATAAGTCTTCGCTTGAAACAATTTTACTTGTAGCATGACGAAGAAAAGCTGTCGGAACATCTTCATATGAAATTCCGCAACCGTCATCTGTAACCCTGATATAATCGATACCGCCGCCTTTAATCTCAACGGAAATGTTTTTTGAACCCGCATCAATTGCGTTCTCAACAAGTTCCTTGACAACATTCACCGGTCTCTCGATTACTTCCCCCGCAGCAATCTTGTTAATAGTAAGATTATCAAGAATTCTGATCATAGTTTTATCCTATTTTTGCATTTACATTGTAGCCTGTATAAAGTGTTTAACCCGTCAAGAGGAGTCATGTTCGAAACATCAATTTCCTCAATCTCTTTTATTATATCAGAATCTGACGTCATGTCCAATAGAGTTAACTGTCCTAAATCAACTTCATCGTAATTTTTTTGCTTTTTTTTCGTCATATTTGGACTAATTGTGACGATATCTTGCATTTTATCGATAATATCGTTTTCAGAAAGCGTCGATAATATGTCTTTTGCTCTCTCAATTACCATATCGGGAACGCCTGCAAGCTTCGCAACCTGAATACCGTAACTGCGGTCTGTACCGCCTTTAATTATCTTTCTTAAGAAAATTATATCGTCGCCCTCTTCCTGAACGGCTATACAATAATTATTTACATTTGGTATTTTGCCTTCAAGTTCGGTTAATTCATGATAATGAGTTGCAAATAAAGTCTTTGCTCCTAAAAGTTTCGGATTGGCAATATGTTCAATTACAGCCCATGCGATCGACAAACCGTCCAGTGTGGATGTACCGCGTCCGATTTCATCAAGGATTAAAAGCGAATCTTTTGTGGCATTTCTTAAAATATTTGAAACTTCATTCATTTCAATCATAAAAGTTGACTGACCGCTTGCAAGATCGTCAGATGCTCCGACTCTGGTAAAAATTCTGTCGCAGACACAGATACATGCGGATTTGGCGGGAACAAAACTTCCGAGCTGAGCCATTAAAACTATAAGCGCAGTCTGTCTCATATATGTTGATTTGCCTGCCATGTTGGGGCCTGTGATGATTGAAATATTATTCTTTTTATTGTCTAAAACAGTATCGTTTGGAATAAACTGATTATCCGGAACCATCTTTTCTACTACAGGATGACGTCCCTCTTTTATGTTGATGGAACCTTTTTCATTTATTTCAGGTCTGACATATCTGTTTGTTTCAGCAACATATGCAAGAGAACATAAAACATCAAGCAAAGCCATCGCTTTGGCTGTTTTCTGGATTCTTAAAAGGTTTTCTTCGATGTAAACGCGAATTTCCTCGAATAAATCATATTCAAGCGTACAGAGCTTATCCTGTGCGTTTAAAATTGTATCCTCGAGTTCCTTAAGCTTCTCTGTGGTATATCTTTCTGCATTAGATAAAGTCTGCTTTCTGATATATTCCGCGGGAACCATATCTATAAAGGATTTGGAAACCTCAAGATAATATCCGAATACTTTATTGTATTTTACTTTAAGTGTTTTTATACCTGTTTTTTCTTTTTCTTCGGATTCAAGATTTGCAAGCCAGTTCTTGCCTTCGGATTTTGATACTCTTAAATAATCAACACCTTCATTGTATCCGTTCTTGATAATGCCACCTTCTCTGACGGAAAAAGGTGGATCTTCCTCAATCGCTTTATCAATCTTTTCAAAAATATCGAGCAAAGGATCGATATCGTCAAAAATCTTTTTAATTAAAGGTATATCGCAGTTCATGATTGCTTTTTTGATATATGGAACCATTCTTAATGATTCTTTTATGGCAATCATATCTTTAGGATTTAAAGTTTTGTAACTAACCTTTGCAAGCAGTCTTTCAAGGTCGTAGACAGGGTTTAAATCTTCTCTTATTTCTTCTCTGACAATAATCTCATTGTAAAGATATTCAACAGCATCAAGACGTTCAATTATCATGTCTTTGTTGACCAAGGGCTGTTGAGTCATACTGCGAAGAGTTCTTGCTCCCATGGCAGTTTTCGTTTTATCGAGAACCCATAAAAGAGACCCCCACTTCTGCTTGTCTCTCATTGTTTCGGTAAGCTCGAGATTTCTTCTTGTAGCATTATCAATTACCATGTAAACGCCGTTTGATGTCGGAGTTAATGTGGTAATATGATTAAGAGAAATCATCTGGGTCTCATTTAAATACATTAAAAGAGAACCTGCTGCAATTACACCTAATTCATAATCATCAATACCCATTCCTATTAAAGAATGTACTTTAAAATGCTTTAAAAGGGTCTTCTTGCAGTTGTTTTCCTCGAAATGATAATCATCAAGGCAGGAAACCTGAGTGCCGATTTTGCCCTTTAAATCTTCTATATCCAGGCCTGAGTTTAAGAACTGTGAATTGCAGATTATTTCTGCCGGTTTATATTTGAAAATTTCATCGTAAAGATTCTTTATTCCTGAAATTTCAGACAAATAAAAATCACCTGTAGTTACATCGCATACCGAAAAACCTATATTGTTCATGTAAATAAAAACAGACATAAGATAATTATTTCTGTTTTCATCAAGTGACATTGAATCAATATTGGTTCCGGGAGTAACTATACGGGTGACTTCTCTTTTTACCAGACCTTTTGCGAGTTTCGGGTCTTCAACCTGTTCGCAGATAGCGACTTTGTAGCCGTTTTCAATCAGTTTGGTAATATAAGGTTCAACGGAATGGAAAGGCACTCCGCACATGGGAGCCCTGTCTTCAAGACCGCAGTTTTTACCTGTAAGTGTTATTTCAAGAACTTTGGAAGCAGTTAATGCATCATCAAAGAACATCTCGTAGAAATCTCCGAGACGGTAAAAAAGAATGCAGTCTTTATATTCTTCTTTGGTTTCAAGGTATTTCTGCATCATCGGTGAAAGCGCCGAGATGTTTTTCATTACCTCATCATATGATGACATATTAACTCCCCAAAAGGTTTTTAGTTTAAATCATTTCTCCGAAATAATAGAATCCTTTGCATTCAAGGCATTTGACATTAACTATCTTACCGATTAAATCTTCACTGCCTTTAAAATGCACGATTGTATTATTTTCAAGTCTTCCTGTAAGAAGACTTTCATCCTGCTTGTTTACTTCTTCAACAAGCACGGGTAAGGTCTGACCTTCAATCTTAACAACCTGCTCTCTTGCTGTTTCCTGAACACATTTAAGAACCCGGTCAAACTGTTCTTTTACGAATTCTTCACTAACCTGAGGCATATCTGCAGCAGGTGTTCCGGTTCTTTTTGAATAAATAAACGTAAAAGCATTATCAAAACCGACTTTTTTGATTACATCGATTGTATCATCGACATCTTCCTTGGTTTCACCCGGGAAACCTACAATAATGTCGGTTGTAATCGAAATATCAGGTATTTCACGTCTTATCTTAAGTGCCAGATCAAGATATTTTTCTTTATCGTATACACGATTCATCTTCTTTAAAATCCTGGAACTTCCTGACTGTAAAGGAAGGTGAATATGATGGCATATTTTCTTTGAGTTCTTAATGACTTCAATCAGTTCGTCGGATAAATCCTTCGGATGTGAAGTCATAAATCTGATTCTTTCAAGGCCTTCAATCTTTTCTACTCTACGTAAAAGTTCTGCAAAAGAAATGGGATTTTCAAGGTTTTTACCGTAGGAATTTACATTCTGGCCAAGAAGCATAACTTCGATAACTCCGTCTTTTACGAGGTTTTCTATTTCTTTTATGATCTCGTCTGCTTCCCTGCTTCTCTCTCTGCCTCTTACATAGGGAACAATGCAGTAGGTACAGAAATTGTTGCAGCCAAACATAATATTAACGCCGGATTTGTAAGGATATTTTCTGTCAATCGGAAGATTTTCGCAGATAACCTTAGTTTCATTCCAGTGGCTTATGATTGTATTGCCTTTTTTGTAAAGATTTGCGTCTGAATCATCAAATTCCTTATTTTCAATGCCTTCGTAAACATAAAAGAGATATTCCGCAAATCTGTAAATATTATGGGTTCCGAATATTAAATCGACAAAGCCGTAGCTTGTACAGAGTTTTTCGATTACGCATTCTTCCTGTGTCATACAACCGCAGAGAACAACTTTCATGTCAGGATTCTGTTTTTTGAATGTCGAAAGTCTGCCGAGGCGACCGTAAACTTTCTGATTGGCATTATCTCTGACGGAACATGTATTATAGATTGTTAAATCGGCGTTTTCGTCTTCTATAACAGTAAAACCCGCAGACTTCAAAATGCCCGAGATTTTTTCGGAATCTCTGGCATTCATCTGACAGCCGAATGTTTCAACACATGCGGTAATGTCTCTATTCTTTTGTTCTTTTAAATCGGCAACAACTTTTTTAAGAAGTTCGAGATATTTATACTGTCTATCAAGTTCTTCTTTGTTGTCGCAGGTTTCAAACTGATTCATTATTTAACCTCTTACCTGACCGTTACCGGTTATCTTATATTTGTATGAGGTTAACTCATTAAGTCCCATAGGCCCTCTTGCATGAAGTTTCTGAGTTGAAATACCGATTTCAGCACCGAGACCAAACTCAAAACCATCGGTAAATCTGGTTGATACATTTCTGTATACACATGCAGCATCAACCCCCTTCAAGAACTTTTCTGCAGTCTCGTCATTCTCTGTGATAATACAGTCCGAGTGACCTGTGTTGTATTTGTTGATATGCGCAATTGCTTCTTCAACTGATTCAACAGTCTTTACGGAAATGATGTAATCAAGATATTCTTTTGCGAAATCTTCTTCTGTTGCATCAACACAGTCGATAACTTCTTTTGTATCCTTATCGCCACGGATTTCGACATTTTTCTCTTTTAATTTTTCTGCCATCTTGGGAAGAAGTGCTTCTCTAATGTCTTTATGTACAACAAGAGATTCGCATGCATTGCATACTCCGATTCTCTGTGTTTTTGCATTAAAGATGATATTTACCGCCATATCGATATCTGCGTCTTTATCAACGTAAATATGGCAGTTACCGCTTCCTGTTTCGATAACAGGAATTGTCGAGTTAGTAACTACAGCTTTGATTAATCCTGCACTTCCGCGGGGAATTAAAACATCGATATAATCATTCATTTTCATGAATTCCGTAGCAGTCTCTCTGTCTGTCTTTTCGATAAGCTGAACAGCATTCTCATCCAGATTATTAGCTTTTAAAACATCACGGATAACCTTTGTAATAGCAAGGTTGGAATTAATGGCATCCGAACCTCCCTTAAGTATGCAGACATTGCCAGATTTAAATGTAAGTGAAAATGCATCTGCGGTTACATTAGGTCTTGATTCATAAATAATACCGATAACGCCTAAAGGAACACTTACTTTGGTAATATGCATTCCGTTAGCCATAATCTTGTCATCCAA
>JAFYHV010000023.1 GCA_017538995.1 Lachnospiraceae bacterium
CCAACATGTTGTGTTCAGCAAGCTCTTTTTCATCTTTTAGGAGCTCTTCTTCAAGGGCCAAGTCCTCTTCCTCGGTTTTGCCTCTCCATCTTGTGCCTGCTAAAGGGAAGGTGTGAAGTACGCCGTTTTCAAGTTTTACGAGTGTTTCGGGCGATGCGCCTGCAACTTCGACGTCCGTTCCGGAGAAGTAAAACATGTAGGGCGAGGGATTGATGGTTCTAAGCATTCTGTAGGTGTTTAAAAGGCTTCCTTCGAAGGGTGCGCTTAAGCGGTTCGAAAGTACGATTTGGAAAATGTCTCCCTCGTGAATGTAATGCTTTGCCTTTTCAACCATTTCGCAGAACTCTTCTTTATTAAAGAGAGGGGTTACTTCGCCGAGAAGTTTTCCTGCGGGCTCCTCTTTCTTTTCACCGTGTCTTAAAAGTTCAGCGAGCTGTTTTAATTCCATCGCTGCTTTGTTGTATCCGACCTCGATGTCCTTAAGAGGCATGTTTACGATGAGGATGATTTTCTGCTTCATGTTATCAAAGGCGATGACTTTGTCAAAAAGCATCAGGTCGACATCCTTGAATTCCTCGGTATCCGTAACATCGCTTTTTACGCTCGGTTCACTGTAGTTTAAGTAATCGTATGAGAAATATCCAACCAGTCCGCCGGTGAACGAAGGAAGATAATCGAATTTCGGACTCCTGTGTTCTGATAAGATCTGGCGAAGCTGAATCGAAGGATTTTCTGTCTTTATTTCGAGGTTGCCTGCTTTCATGTTACCGTCGATGCAGGTGATTTCCATCTTAGGATCTAATCCCAAAAATGTGTATCTGCCCCATCTGTCGTTCGCCTGTGCCGACTCGAGCATGTAGCAGTGTGTCGAAACATTCTTTAAAATTTTCATCGTCTCAATCGGCGTTGTGAAATCCGAAAGGATTTCGGTGCTTACCGGCAAAACATCATATTTGCCTGTTTCGGCGATTTTTTTAACTTCTTCCAAAGACGGTAAGATTTTCATGCGGGCTCCTTTTTATTCTTAGGGTTAACGTTTCTTTTATGATTTTTGCAGGGACTTTTTACGATTATTACTTAGTTTTAAGGAGGAAAAAGTAAATTTGGTATTAAAAAAGTCCCTGACAAAATCTTTCTGATTCTGTCAAGGACGAATATACTATCCGCGGTGCCACCTTGATTCACGATTTGACTCGTGCGCTTAGCGAGATACCTTCATATCTCCGGCAATTGACGTATGCCTTACGTCGCAGAATACTTTGAAAAATCATTTCACTGCGCCCTCAACGGTCCATTTGACAATTTGTTTCGCACCCGGTTCTCATCATCCCGGATTCTCTGTAGGGGCATCATTGCCGTTATCTCCGCTTCAACGGTTTAAATTCTTAAATTTGAAAAAAGAATATCACACGAAAAATAACAAGTCAACAATTTTTTTATTCATTTACGATAATATCCGCGGTAACGCTTCGTGTGACCGAAATAAGATCGGCGGGTGAAAGCTCAATCTGTGCTCCGACTCTGCCTGCGCTGACATAGATTTTCTCATACGTGGGCGCCGTTTCATGGATAAAAGTTTTAAACTGCTTTTTCATTCCGATGGGCGAACATCCGCCGTGAACATAGCCTGTAAGCGGAAGCAGTTCTTTCTGCTTTATCATGTCGATGGATTTCTCGCCTGCTGCCTTTGCGGCCTTTTTTAAATCGAGCTCTTCTTTTACGGGAACAACGAAAACATAGTATGTGTTGCTCTTTCCCTGAGTGACGAGCGTTTTAAAAACTTTCGCCGGGTCTTCATTTAAAATTGCTGCGATTTCTTCGCCTGTTAAGGTTGCATCAGGCTCGTATGTATGGCTTTCGTATGAGATTTTCTTTGCATCGAGCACTCTCATAACGTTGGTTTTGTCGTTGGCTTTCATATTCTTTTTCCTTTTATTTTAATTCAGCATTGTTTCTTTTTAAAAATTCTATATCATTTCCGTATTGTAACGCGGTTTCCTCATCATTTTCAAGGAAAAGTTCATACAAATCACTCATAAAATAAATGTCCTTTCCTAATTAAAATTCACAATATCCGTAGCAACCTTTTCCTGAAAACGAACGTCATGTTCCACGATCAGCATGGTCGGTTTGAAATTTAAAATCAGTTTTTCGATCTGCATGCGTGAAAATACATCAATGTAATTAAGCGGTTCGTCCCAGATATAAAGGTGTGCGGGAGTTATAAGGCTTGATGCTATTAGTACCTTTTTCTTCTGGCCTTCGGAAAACTCTTCCATGTTTTTTGCAAACTGCGTGGCTGAAAAATCAAGCTGGTTAAGTATTGCTAAGAAGAGGCTTTCTTCGAAATTGTTGGCCTTGCAGTAATCCTTAAGATTACCCGAGAGAAATGATGTATCCTGATTGATGTAGGAAATTATCAGTCCTGAAGCCACATCAAGCGTTCCGTTTACTATTAAGTTTTCGCAGCCTGGAATGTTTTCTTTGTAAGCTGCCTTTTTAAGAATGGCTTTTATGATGCTGGTTTTGCCGCAACCGTTATCGCCCTTTAAAACCACTCTGTCGCCCTGTTTAATCTGAAATCTCATATCTTTAAACAATGGCTTCTCGGCGCCCTCGTACTGAAGGGATAAATCTCTTGCCAGGATAAGCACTTCCTTGTGGTGCTTAAGAGGCATTACTTTTAGGTTGATTTCTTTTTCGATATCCTGTAATAACCCTTCTTTTTCCTCGATTTCCCTGTCGATTCGGTTTTCAAAGTTTTTTACCCTGGACTGCATCTTTTTGGTTTTGGCTCCGATGAACGCTCTGGTATCCAAAAATCTGTCATGCTCCTTGGTCGGGTCAAATCCGATTTTTGTACCTTCGTTCTTATCCGCCCATCTTTCCGCGCGGTCGGCCGCAACCTTTAATTTGCTTATTTCTTTTAGGTGCTTTTCGTTTTCGGCTTTCGCAAAAGCATCGGCCTTTTCCTTGTTTTCCCACCATGAAGAAAAGTTGCCTGTCTGTACTTCGATTGTTTTTCTGTTTAAAACAAGTACGTGGTCGCAGACCGCATCAAGTAAATCACGGTCGTGCGAAACTAAGATAAAGCCTTTCTTTTTGGATAAAAATCCTTTTACGATTTCTCTTGCCTGGGAATCCAAATGATTCGTCGGCTCATCGATTAAAAGAAACTCTCCTTCGACGGAGAAAAGTACCGCAAGCATTACTCTGGTGCGCTCGCCGAAGCTTAACGTTTTAATCGGTCTGTAAAGACATTCCGGATCCATTCCGATCTGGTTCATCTGAATCAGTATCTGCCAGGGTTCCGCCTCGGGCTTCCATTTGTATGTGAGCTCGTCCGCCGTTTTTGAAAGGTCGTCCTCGCTTATTTCATAAGGGAAATAGTCAAATCTCGTACTGGATGAAATGCTTCCCTTGTTGCATTCATATTTGCCTAAAAGAAGATTTAAAAGAGTTGTTTTGCCTTTGCCGTTTCTTCCGATGAGGCCGAGTTTCCAGTCTGTATCAATACTGAAGTTCACGTCCGTGAGGACATCGTCGAAGCTGCCCTCGTATGAGAACGTGACATCATTTACTTTTATCTGTGCCATGTCATTCACCTCCGGTCAAAAGCCCCGTAAAATAAAAAGAATCCGCTTTCAAGCCGAAAGCAGATTATACGTATAATTAAAGATTTTATATATGCCGAAGCACACCTTGCGCGGTGAAATCTAAAATGAATACGATAATCTAATTCGGCATACACAAACAGACCCATGGGGCCTAAAATCAATTCGTCTGCATTTACCAAATCAAACTATCTAACTATCATTCTTTCACCTTCACACTTTTCGTGTGCCTTTCTTTTACTGTCGCAATAATATCATGAAAGATTTTTAACGTCAACACCCATTTATTTTATGAAGACAAATATCCATACGGTTATCATCGCATCATAAATTCCGTGACAGATGATAAGTGAGAGCGTCGTGCAGTTTTTAATGTATTTTCTGCAGATGCACCAGAAAAGACCAAGAAGCGTTGTTATTATAAGCTGGGCTATGTTAAACGAAGCGATGTGGAAAAGTCCAAACAATACGGATGAAACTATTATCGCAACGATATCTTTATCGCTGATTTTTTTAACCTTTGAAAAGACAAATCCACGGAAACAGAGCTCTTCGACTGCTGCTACTGCTGCGGTGCAGTAAAAAAATTCGTAAATAAACTGCCAGAGGTATTTGTATCTGTAGCCGTTGTCAACATAATCGCCGAAACCTGCAAGATGGGGAACAAGTGTCAGAACAAGCGACATTCCTATCCCTAAAAGGACGCCGATTAAAATCTGAAGGCCGATTTTTTCTTTCGTAAAACCGAGGTCGGAGACTTTGTCTTTTGAAAAAATCATCACTAAAACAGGAACTGCCGCTACAATCCAGTAGCTTACGATTACTGTAATCATTCTTGGAATAAGCGGAATCAGCATTACCACATAGCGGTTAAATGCCACCACTCCGAAGAGTGCCGAGAATATTCCGATAAGGCCGATAATAAGGCCGACCCATGCCAGTGTTTTATCTTTCTTTTCCATAATTTAGTCCAGTCTTTCGTTTTCGTTAGTAAACAGTTCTCTGAATCTTCCCGAAACAGCGGGCTCCATTCCCGCAACATAAAGATGTGAGGTATCTCCAAACGCATGCATTCGAAACTGTGCTATGCCTTCTCTTCTTTCCTCGGTTGCTACAGTCGTAATCGAGGTCGGTGCAGCAATCGTTGAGTGCCATAAAACAAAGGGCGGCAAATTTAAAAGATACGATAATAAAATGCACTCCAGGCCGAAGTGGCAGAAGAATACAATTACATCGCTGTTTGGATTAAGCACCTTAAAGAGCTTGCCCTCTTTTTTATAACCGTGCTTTTCCAGGAATGCATCAAACTCGGAGTAAATCCAGTCAACTTCCTCACGTACCTTTGCGTCTTCAAGCGCCGGATAATCCGTCCATTTATCAAAGTCAAAAGCGTAAGGCATCTTCGTCCAGTCCTGGGGCAGCCAGTCCCATGCAACGCCTGTTTTCTCGGGACGTTTTACTATCGGAGCAAATTCCCTAAGCCACGTAAGCTCCGTCGCCTCCATGTTCATCTTTTTTAAGCTGAGGCTCGCGGTATCCTTTGCGCGGCCAAGAGGTGAAACATAGCATTCGTCCGCTTTTACGTTTTTCATTCTTTCGGAAAGCGCCTCGGCCTCTTTCCATCCGAGCTCTGTCAGAGAATCATGCTCATAATCGGGATCGCCGTGGCGTACTATTATTAATTTCATTTATATTTCCTCTATTATTGAAGTTCCTTCTTCGCCATTATCCCACTTCCAGCTCTCATAAAAACGAAGTTTTCCGTTTTCTGTCTGTGGTCTGGAATTGCAGGAACCTGTTTTTATTTCGCCATTCGCATTGATGTGCTGATATGTGAAATGAAGATTGTGATTTTCATCCATGGTTCCGAGAAGAAAACCTTTTACGATACTGCCACCCGAATACTCGGCCCAGATAGCATTTCCTTTTTGATGATACGAAAAAACGGTATCTCCGGAAACTTCTCCCGACTCGGAATTTTCAATTGCGGTAAAGTATTTATCTTCCAGTGAAAACTCTTCTTCCTTTTTGTCAAAAAGAGTTTTGCCAAGCTCGTAAGCCTTCTTTAAATTATCGTCCCAGTTTGATTCACGTTCCGACTTTTCTCTTGATGTATTTTCAAAAACAACAAATTCAGTTTTCTTAACTCTGTTAATAAGTCTGTCGCCGAACATGACTTTTTTCATGCTGTTTAAAAGTCCGAAATTCTCAAGTCTTTCAATCGGATTTCCGGCAGAACACATAATGAGACCTTTGTCCAAAAGTTTCATCTTTTTATCGCCGTATGCAAATCCGTAAGACCATACGCGGTCAAACCATCCTACGAGTTTTGCAGGCGCTTCTGTCCAAAAAACGGGATAGATAAAAACTATCACATCAGATGAATTTATCTTTTTGTGTTCCTCCAGAACATCGGATGCAACTTCGGGAGTATTCCTGTAATATGCATCTCTTAAATATTCTGCTTCGGTAATGTCGGATTTGAAATCCATTTTGTAGAGGTCGGATAAAACGTATTCATTTCCCGAATCCGTGATACCTTTTATAAACGCATCCCTCATGTTTCTTGTAAAAGAATCATCCGATGGATGACAGTAAACGATAAACGCTTTCATTTGATCTCCTAAAGTTTAAGACACATCTCTTCCATGTTGAATTCGATCAGTCCTGTATCTTCAAACCCAATCGACTGATAAAGTCCCTTTGCCACGCTGTTTCCGGGCGCAACTCCGGTGTAGATTTCTTTTATGTTAAATTTATCCCTCATAAAAGAAATACCCTGCATCAAAGCCTCTCTGCCATAGCCCATGTGCTGATATTTTTTATCAATCAGGAATTTCCAGAGCGTGTAGTAATTTTTCACTTCATAGTAGCCCATCATAATAAAACCGACCATAGTATCGTCGTTATAAACGGCAAACGGAAATGCGGTTTCTTTGTATGCATAAGCCTGTGCCAGAGATTCGGCAGTTGTTGAAACAAAGCTTTTCTGGTCTTCCCTGACACTTAATTCCAGTACTTCGTCTATATTTTCTTTTGCTACTTCTTTTAAATAAACCATTTTTCTAATTTCTTGTTCCTGATGCAAACTCGCCCGTGTTAATATCTATTACTTCCCTTACCGGCTGAATCAGAGATTTTTCATAACGAACATACCACTGAACATCTCTGCTCATTGTTCCGTCTTTTAATCCGTCCACATGGTCACCCGGCTTAATCGGATTGTCGTTATCGAAGATGTAGATTAAAAGATTATATGCGTGGTTAACAACATCATCGGGATTAAGTCCGTGGAAATGATACTGTAAATCAGGCAGGAACAATGTGCTCATTCCGAGGGTATCAACCATCCTGTCTTCGGTCCCCTGTATATTAAAGAACCTGACATTTACGGCATAATAAAGGAATCTTTGTTCCCTGGGAACCGTACAGTTTAATATCTTATCTCTCGTAAACATTTTCTTCGAGTTGTCGAAAACAACTGCCTTGCAGGTCGGGAACATTTCAACCAGCGCTTCAACATAATCGACGAGCATTTCCGCACGTTCGTTATACGGAAGGCATGCGCCCAGCATATCGTTTGCGAGTACCTGGTATTTGCAGGACTCCAATATTTCTTCAGCTTCGGGACAGTCCCATGTCTGAGAGCGTTCAAGATCGTTTAAAATCGGATTTGGTATTTCAAAGCAGTTTGTCAACATAAGCATCGGAGGCGCATCTTTGTTTTCCTTTTCAAAATGAATGCTGTACCTCTTTGCCGCAAATCCTGCACTGCTTTCACTGTATGCAAAGCAGTCGGTTTCGCCGAGGTGCTTATTCATTATAGCGCACATGGTTTCCTGATCGGGAAGTTCACACTTTTCTTCCATCAGCAGATGAATCAGAAATACCATTCCCGGGTGTGTTTCTTTATTATTTAAATCCTGCTGCAATACTTCATCTTCTTTTTTCTTTTTGAATAAACCCATTTTTTACCCCCTTATACTTTTAAAACGGACATTCTATCGTTATCATTTTGGTCGAAAAACCGTTTCTCTCATAAAATCTCATTCCGTCGGTATTCTGCGGAAAGACCTGTGTTCTGAAAAAATCGGCTCCGTTATCTTTACCATATTTCTTTGCTTCGTTTAAAAGAATCGTTCCGATTCCCCTGCTTCTGTATTCTGCGGTAACCACAAGGTCCTGAAGATACAGGGAAGTTTCAGGCTTTAAGCACGGAACTTTTTTTGCTTTTATGAGCACAACATGCGCAAATCCTATGACTTTATCATCTTCTTCTGCCACAAACATTGCCTGTGTATCATTGTCTAAGAAGTCTTTCATCTGCTCACTACGCGTGCCCGCAGGACTGAATACAAAATGCTCGGGCTGATAAAGAACCGCATCCTCTTCGAGTTCTCTGTACAGTTCTTCGAGGTGTGCGAGATCTTCTGTTTTTGCTTTTCTGATATTTACCATTTGCGCTCCTTATTTTTCATTTTTCACACATTCCTATTCTAACACGAAAAAGCCCGAAGAAATATATTCTTCGGACCTTTTTCTTTCGTTTTTATTCGCCCCAGTATTCTATTGATTCTTGAGTCCTTCCCGATATACCAAATAGCTTCAATATAAAATCTTCTTTTTCATTAAACATTTGAACTACAGTAACTTTTTCAGATTCAAATCTGTAGATAAAATAATGTCTATGCGTAAAAAGAAACCAATAATCTGTATCAACAGCATATACTTCTGATATATTGGTTCCGCTTTTCTCAAATTCTTTCAGAATATCCAAATCAGAAAGCATTTCTTCCAACACCTTATGGGAAGTATCTGCATCAAAGTTTTCTTGCAGCCACTCTTTTAGAATAATTAGTTTCTTTTTTACAAGGGGCGCAAATTCAAGTTTGTTCATTTACTAAAGACCAAGTTCTTTCTTTAAGTCGTCTGATGAAATTGTTCCCTCTTCGAGAATTGACTTTTCACCCTTTTCCATTTCCATTTTTAACCGATACAAGGCTAGCTCTTTTTCCATTTCATCAAGTTCCTTCATATTAATCATTGCGATATAACCATGTCCATTTTTCGTTAAGTACACACGGCTTCCATATTTTACACTATTAACAACATTTGTATAATTTCTCAGTTCCGAAATCGGCATAATATTAGGCATATTCTTTCCCTCCTAACAATTATTTGCATTTATTCTTAATTAATATTTTAATGCTCTTTAGTCGATTTTGCAACATAATTCACATGTTAATTTTACAGCAAAACACATTGTTGTAATAGTATCTTTTTACATAATTTAGTTATATTGTTTCTCCTTATCTCAATTTCTCAGGCAAAAGCGGGTTGTTTTTTAAGGATGCTCCAACTGAATAGTTTCTGTAATCTTCTTCCTGCTTTAGCTTCCTTGCCATTACAACCATTCTGTTAGTTCCCGAATGAGCCAGCTCGACGCTGCAGGAAGAAAGTGTCAGATATTTATCGTTCATGCCGCAGGGGATTTCGGTTTCAAGCCAGTTTCTTTTATCCACTTCCGCCATGTAATTAAGATAATCCGACTCGCTTTCCCACGCAGTTTTATCCCAGTAAACAAATTCATTATCATCAGTGTCTATCAGATAATAGGCGAAAATAATGTAGTAATCGGTTCCTCCATCTGTCACCAGTTTGATTAAAGGATGTTTTTTATAAAAATCGATGTCCTCATAAAAGACAAGATCCGCGAAAACATCACGCTCGTTAATACGGATATTATGACCGTAAATAATATTGTTTCCGCTGTCTTTCTTAAGGTCGGAGGAGAGAGTCAGAAAAGGAACACCGTAGCTGTTTGGTGTTTTATTAAGATCATGATTCAGATAATAATCCTCATCGTAAGCACTCTGCATCAGAGGATGATTTAAAACGGTATCTTCAATCGAAATAATTCCTATACAGTCTTCGTTGTATGCTTTGTATTTTTCAAGCAGTTTCATATCTGCCTTTTCGGCTTTGGCGCGTTTTCGGTCTGTGACTGATTTTTTTACGGTCTCTTTAGGCGAAGAAGTTTCTTTGTAAGTAGCTGTGACTTTCATCTTATAAACGGTTTTGATGTCATCTTTTATGAGGTCTTTTGTTGCGGTTTTATCCTTTTTTCGCAAAGCCTCGAGAACTTCATCGATATCCGTAAAATATGTCACAAAAGTCTTATAGCCGAGCGACTCGCCATAGCCTTCGTACTCAGCATAGTAATCCCTGCACTTTGCCTCGTATGAATAAGTCGCATCTCTTCTTTCAACGACCGTTTCCTTGTCATTAAAGACAGTAACATCATAGTATTTATCGCCCGCCCAGTCGGCGCCGGTTATCCGGTAGTTTTCAATTTCCTCTTCGGGAATACCTGCAATTTTTAAGACATCTTCTTCATAGCCTTCCCATGAAGGGTAAGTGTTGTCAAGATCAACCCTTACAGTCCATTCTTCGTTACCCTCCATAATGCCTGTTCCAAAGTTCACATAGTCCGAAGCGTCTCTTTCAAAAGTTCCGGTAATAGGCTCTGCTGCCTTTGCCCAGTATTCTTCCGAAAAACCTTTCTTTACAAGCGTACCTTCGGTCTTTTCTTCTTTGTCGGTGTCTTTGTTAATGTATGCAATGGTCTTAACATTCGGAATCTCCGGCTCATTCATACACTGTGTATAATCAACTCTTTCCGTGACTCTCTTTTTGATTTCAGTTAAATCGCCCCAGTTAAAAGAGTCTGCGGAAAGGACATATCGGATGCCTGTTTCAGGCGAGATATAAACAATCGATTCCTCCGCATCTTTTATATCTTCAACCTCTAGCTCGAGGCTGATTGCGATGCTTTCAATCGTTTCCGAAATACTGTATTCAGACTTTCCGGTGTACTCGTAAGTTTTGCCGTTTCTTTTAGTTGTCTCCGGAACGTTATAATTTTTTTCTTCGGGATTTTCCGTATAAAAGAAATAATCCACGTTTATTAAATTCTCGTCACTCTTTCCTTCTTCTATTTTTTCATCTTTCGCTGCCGAAGCAATCTGTATGGTGTTCGAAGGCACTTCCGCCAGGGTTTCGGCGGTTTCCTCTCTTTCGGGAATATCTCCGTCTTTTAACAGAAAATACGCACTTAACGGAATAACAACGAGAAAAGATGCAACTATACAACTGATTCTTATAATAATTTTCTTATTCATGCTTTCTCCTTTCTCTTTTTTATCAAAACAAATATGGTTAAAAAGCTGCCTGCAAGAAGCAGTATTGAGGATGCAAAAATGCAAAACCACATATTAAACGTCGCGCCGACAGGAAGTGTGGGACCGTCTGAAATAAGCAGAACTGAATATCCGCCTTCGCCGTAATCTTCGGTAATATAATTGCTTTTGCTCTTCGACTTAAACGCCGGTTTCACCCTCATCATCACCTTTGCAAAATGCGGGAGTCTCGTATCGAATATGCTTAAATCCGCAGTCAGATTTTTAACGGCTGAATCGGTGTAACTTAAATCTATTACATATTCTTCGTCGTTTTCATAGTAATCTGCAGGCGCCTTTTCCTCGGTTATTTTATAAACCGAATGTGGAAGGTCGAGCGCGAAATCAATTACTCCGCCAACAGCTTCTGTCTTGGAAATAAGAGTTCCTTTTGGCGCAATTACCTCGCCTTTGTAATTCTTAATATCCGCATCCGCATAAAGATTAAACTTACCGCCGGAAAGATTTTTACCGCTGCCTAATTCAGATTTACTTACATTCAAAGTGATTTTCTGTCGCTCATTTAGAATGCTTTTCTGCGTCAAAACCAACGCCGTGTTCTGATCCTTATAGTCTATGGAAAACTCAATCGGAGCCGTATCGATTATCATTCCGTAAGGCGCGGCCGTCTCAACGAGATAATATTTTCCTACAGGCAGATTGGAGGTCTTTGCCTTTCCGTTTTCGCCGGTTTCAATCGTCTCGACAATCTGATCCTTCGCATAATAAAGCGTCCTCTTTCCGCTTGCATCCACTGCGTTATCAAATGTGTAAATATCTTCCTTTGCAATCACATTAAACTTTGCACCCTTAAGCGGTTTATTTTCCCAGATAAATTTTCCGTCCTTAAAATCCGTCAGAGTCTCACCTGTCTTTGTAATTTCGAGTGAACCGCGGACAGGCGTATTCTCCCATGAGCTCATAAAAGAAACCTCCCCCACATCGCTCGCAGGATAAACCGCCGCAAAAGAATATTCCGTCGGATTAAGTACATAGTTTGACGGAGCATTTATTTCTTTTACTTTATATTTCGCGTACGGCAGATCAAGCCCGAAATCAATCTTTCCGTTCTCATCGGAAAGCGCAGTTGCAATAAGTTCACCCTTAGAAACAAGCACTGTTCCGTCAAACGCACTAATATCCTCATCCGCATAAATACCGAACTCTGCACCTGCAAGCGGTTTGCCCGTTTCTGCATCAGTCTTTGAAAGATTTAAAATTATATTCTGTTTTTCATCATAAAAAGAATTAAGGGAAACAATCGGCGTCGCCGAAGAATCGTTGTAAGAAAGTTCGAATGTTTTATGAGTTGTATC
Organism: Lachnospiraceae bacterium; assembly: GCA_017538995.1. GTDB lineage: Bacteria > Bacillota > Clostridia > Lachnospirales > Lachnospiraceae > UBA3766. Next base: position 12,169 of record JAFYHV010000023.1, read on the forward strand.
GATTACATAGCCTGTGGGCGCTGTAACTTCAACTAGATAGTATTTTCCGAGGCAGAGATTATCCATCGCCGCATGACCGGACGCATCAGTGGTTAATGTACCGATCAAATCATCCTTCGCATGAATCAGAGTTCCATGATTGTCGGGTGAATAGATATCCTCGTCCGCATGAATTTCATACACAGCATCAGGAAGATTTACATCTGTCCAGACAAATCTGTTATTAACGAAACCTGTTAATCCTTTGCCTGTTTTTGTGATTTCAACCCTGCCTCTTTTAGGAGTGTTTTTAAATTCAGCGGTGATTATTTTATCCGTCCCTTCCATCGTAAAAGGCCATGTACTGTCGAAGACAATTTCAACCGCCGAGGAATCCGGAAGGTATCCTTCGGGAGCTTCTATTTCTTCAATTCTGTAGGTTCCTATCGGAAGAGGATCTGGAGTTGTAACCGTTCCCGTATCGTCAGTTGTGAATATATCTTCGCCGCCAACGGATAAATAAACATCATTTTTAACATCATAGATTTTAAAATTCGCTCCGCCTTTTAAGATAATCTCGCCGGACTCTGAATCCTTTTTTATAATCCTAAACTTCGCCGGAACAATCGTATCCGTGATATTACCGACATCGACCGTTACATTGTGGTTTTTGATTTTTACCTCAAAAGGCTCGCATGCTTTGTAGCCCTTGGGCACCACGGATTCGCAGACAACATATGTGCCGTAGTCTAAAAGTCCGCTTGTAACTTTACCGTTTGCATCGGTCTTTAACACCTTGCCAACGGGCGTGGCTGAAGAAAAATCATATGTACCGTCTGAGTTCACCGTCAGAGAGGTTTTCTTATAAACGCTGAAGCCTGCTCCTTTTATGGGGAGTCCGTCATCACCGGTTTTTTTAAGAGAAAATCTTCCCTGAATAGTCTTGTCTTTTTTATCTTTCACCTTAACGGTTTCCTGGTCGTTAACAATCGATACTTCAAAATCATCCACCGCAAGTTTTCCCTTCGGAACGACCGCCTCGTGAACAACATAAGTACCGTAATCCAGGAGCCCTGATGTAATAATGCCGCTTGAATCTGAGGTTAATCTCGAACCGACGGGAGTTGCGGATGAGAAGTCCCACTCGCCGCCGACTTTGGTCAGTGTTGATTTAAGATATACATCAAACCCTGCTCCCGAAAGAGGATTTCCGTCAACATCAGTCTTTTTGAATGTAAATTTTCCGCGGATGGTATTATCCGTTTTATCTCCCAGACTAACGGTACCGCTTGTCAGAATATCCACTTCAAAATCGTCTACAGGCAGCTTCCCTTCAGGAACTATAGACTCATGAACAACGTAAACACCGTATTCAAGTTCAGGCGATATTACAACTCCCGAAGCATCTGAAGTAAGCCCGGTACAGATTGGAGACACGGATGAAAAATCATATCTGCCTCCGTTCATTGTAAGCGATGATTTTAAATACACATCAAAGCCCGCACCCGCTAACGGATTGCCTGACGAATCTTTTTTGTTAAACGTGAAACGTCCGATATAAGGTATTTCATTGTTTTGTGTAAACGTGAATTCTTTGGAATTTACAGAAGTAAAATGATTATCCGTAAAAGATACATTCTGTCCCGAAGTATCCACCGTAAAAAAATATTTTGTTGTATCAAGGGTATAGCCCGTTGGTGCGGTGATTTCTTTCACATAATATGTACCGTCGGTATCGAATGTATATGTGAAATTTCCGCTTGCCGTTGTAGATCCGACCGGGATTGTAAGAGTTATTCTTTGAAGTTCTGTGTCTGCGGAATCGAACATTCCGTAAACTGCATTGTGTGTGGTTGCATCGCCGTAAGTGTTTTTTAACTTGTCAAAATTGATTTTGACTTCAAGGCTTACGGTTATCGGTACGAAAGTGTACGAATCGAGATATGCTACCCTCTGGGCTCCTTCGGGTGTTGCTATTTTTACGATTCCGCCGGTTAAATGCTTGTTTTCCGGCAAGCAGACATTGTTGCTGCAGTAAATAATCCAGTCCGTCAGATGTAAGGAAGCCGCCGTCGCCTCATCCAGACCATACCATACATTTCCGCCGTACGCGTAATTCGCGGCTATGTGTGTGTAAAGATAGGCCTGCTCTTCGGTAAGCGTAATTCCGTACTGCGAAAAGAACTCGCCCATTTTATAAGCCGGGCCGCCGTACCCGTAAAAGAGAACCTTGCATAAAAGAGGATATGAGTCAAAGGTCTCAATTATCGTTCCGTAATCTCCGTCATTTACCTGCGCGAGCTCCGACTGAATGCAGTACGCTAAATTACCGTCAACATAGTATCTGTGAGTCTGCCATGTTCCGCCCGGAATGTACGACGAATAGTTAATCGTTTCTCCCCTTGTTACCATGGCCGCACTTACCGTCAGTCCTGTACCTGAAAATACCGATATGAAAATCAGTACCACACAGATAAACGAAAAAAACCGTTTTGACATTATTAAATTGTTTTTCAAGAATCATTCTCCTTTCTTATCATAAAATTTTGTGAAGTGATTAAAATATTAGTCTTGTTTGTATGAAATGTCAAAACAATTTTATGATTTTTATATTTTTTCTCTGTTTTGCACAAAAAACAAGGGCAAAAAAATAACGAGAGGCTTTTTTCACCTCTCGTTATCCTTATTCATTATTATTCATTTTTATAAATATTTAAGTCGTCTTCTCCCTGTTTGGCTAAGTTCTGACGAATTCTTTCTTCTTCCTCATCCCTGTGCCACATTCCGGAGAAACGCGCCTCCGTTCCCAACTTAATTCTTTTAAAATTCGGAATATGCTTGGATATGATTATCAGTCCCAATCCTAAAAGAATCAGTCCTCCGATATAATCTCCTGTCATCGTTCCGTAAATAACCGGAAAGCTTACACAAGTAAGTGTAGTTATAATGCAAAGGTAATCGATGGCAAGTACCAGAAGTATCGCACACGCGAGCATTAAAAAGAATACTTTAAAGTTAAATCCGAGTACCAGTCCTCCGAGAGAGGCAAATCCCTTTCCGCCCTTAAACTTAAGGTAAAACGGGAAAATATGTCCGAGTACACAGCAGACCGAGCAGAAAACTACCGCAGTCGGCATGTCTCCCAATAATACTCCGGACATCTTAACACAGAAAAATGCTTTGAAAATATCAAAAAGTGCTGTTGCCACACCGGCTCTTTTTCCGACATTGATTACAACGTTCGAAGCTCCCGCATTCATGGAGCCTTTCGATCGGATATCAAATCCCTTGATTTTTCCGATAATGTAAGCCGGATTAATACAACCAATCAGATAACAAATTAAGGCCAGCAATAAAACTTTCATAAAGTTATCCTCCCCTCCGTAAGCCCTAATTCACATGAAAATGTGTATTATTTCTTTATTTCCGTAACAGTACCTCCGAATGCAAGAACATTCTCCCTGTAACACTGATCTCTGTTCTCATAGGAATCGCGATGCCAGGATGCATCACTTCGGGATATGTTCTTAGGAGCGTAACTGCATATAATCGTGTCGTTATCCGATAATTTCAAACGATCATAATAAGAAGCATCATAGGTGGTCTTGTTACCGGCATCCGAGGTATATTCCAGTTTAAAAATAATTACAACACGATTTTCGTCTTCGCTCGCCTTGGTAATTAAATACATACTGTCATATTCAACACTTTCAAGTGTATATTTAACCCACTCACCATCAACCAAATCGGTAACATTGGTTCCGTTCCTTGACGAAACCTTTTTTTCCTTCGCGGCTGCAATCATATTATCGATAACATCATCCGTAAAGTTATCAATGGAAATATCATATACATCTCTTTGGGAATACATCTCCTGTTCAATCATCTCTTTAAACGAAGGCATGAGTCCCTGCTTTGCCATAAACCACCAGCATATCGGACCTATACTAAAGAAAAGGATGAGAAAGATAAGCCCCCATATTTTTGCCCAGAATGCACGGCCTGCCTTACGTACGCTCTCACGTCTTTCGGCTGCTCTTCGGGATTTCTCGTTCTGCTTGAAACGGAGTTCTTCCATTTCCTTTTCATGCTCGTGCTCAATTCTTGAAATCTCATCGTAATTCTGAAGTTTTTCATGCTCTAC
>JAFYHV010000140.1 GCA_017538995.1 Lachnospiraceae bacterium
AAACTGGAAAACGAAAGAGCAAATCTTCTTCGTGTAACGGATATTCTTTCCGAACTCGACAGACAGATCGGACCTCTCGAAAAACAATCCCAGAAAGCCAAAATATATCTTTCCAAGAAAGAAGACCTTAAAAGATACGATATTAACGTATTCCTGCTTGATTCGGCTGCAATTGACAAAAAGATTGCCGATTTAACCGAAAAAGAGGCTATTGCTCAGAAAGATTATGATGATGCGGTTCTTTCCGGTGAAAAACTTAAGAGAGATTACGAAGAAGTAGAAAATATCTTAGCTCATCTTGAGGAAGAAATTGATTCCAACCGTCAGAATCTTGCGGATGCCGATGTTTTGAGAGAAAAACTCGAAGGTGAAATCAAAGTACTTGATGAACAGATTTCATCGGCTACCGATAATATGGGACATTATGATTCAAGGTTAAAAGATCTTGATAACTTAATTGCGTCCAAAACCGAGGAAATCAATAAGGTTGTTGAATTAAAAACAGAAATAGATAAAGAGATTACTGACAAAAAGGAAGCTTCAGACAAAGCCAAGGCTGAACTTGACGAAGTTGAGGCTATGATTGAGACTGTTACCGCATACATTGATAAGGGCAACAGTTATATAAGGGAACTTTTAAACGAAAGAGCAACCGTTAAGGCTGAGATTTCGGGTATTGAAACCAATATTTCCCAGAAAAATATCAGACTTTCCGAGATTAACGCTAAACTCCTTACAGCCAAGTCTGTTGAAGCAAAGCATAACGAAGAAGTTAAGAAATTTGAAGATGAATTCAATAAGATAACCGAAGAAATCGCTGATTTAAACAAAAAGAGCAAGGAACTTGACGGCCAGACCGCAAAATTCCATGACGAGCTTGCTGCCAGCGATGACAGATTAAAAGACGTTCAGGCAAGATATCATCAGGAAAAGTCCAAACTCGAAGCGGTTACCAATATATCGGAGCGTTATGACGGATTTAACTCCTCCATTAAAAGAGTAATGGAAGAGAAGTCTTCGGATAAAAAGATTATCGGTGTAGTAGCAGATATCATAAAAGTAGAAAAGAAATATGAGACTGCAATTGAGATAGCTCTCGGCGGAAACATTCAGAATATCGTTACAAAGGATGAAGAATGCGCCAAGAGACTTATTGAGATCTTAAAGAAGGAAAAAGCCGGAAGAGCAACGTTCCTTCCTTTGACATCAATTACCAATCCCGAGAAATTCAAACAGCCCGAGTCTTTAAAAGAAAAAGGCGTACTCGGTAAGGCTGACGAAATAGTTGAAATTGCCGACGAATACAAGGATGTCGCAAGGACTCTTTTAGGAAGAATTCTTGTGGTTGATACCGTAGACAACGCATTAAAGATTGCCAAGAAGTATGAATACGGCATCAGAATGGTAACACTTGAGGGAGAGATGTTAATTCCCGGCGGCGGTATCAGCGGCGGTCATTTTAAGAACAATTCGAATCTTTTAGGAAGAAGAAGAGAAATCGAAGAACTTGAAAAGAACGTTAAGAAGCTTTTCGATGAGCAGAATGCAATCTTGGAAGAGATTGAAAACATTAAGGTACAGAGAAATGAAGTCAGAGCCGCAATTATTAAGAATAAGGACGATCTGCAGAAAGCGTTCTTAAGACAGAATACGGCAAGAATGAACTGCGACAATGCCAAGGAAAAGATGGGTTCAACCATGTCTGATTATGATGCTTTAAAAGAAGAAGCAGCAATGATCAATATTGACCTTGAGACATTAAACAAGCAGAAGGCCGAAAAAGAAGGTCTTTTCGACGAGTCCATTAAGAGCGAGGAAAAAGAGAACAAGACCATCGAAGAAAAGCAGAAAGAACTTGCTCAGTTAAAGACAGACGAAAACACAAAGTCAAAGAATGTTACTGATTCCACACTGGTAATGGAAAAACTTTATCAGAAGCAGGAATTTGAACAGTCCAATTTAAACAGACTTAAAGGTGATTATGACAAGTTAACTGCCGAAAAAGACGAAGTGGTTAATGCCAAAACCATCACCAAAGAAGATATCGAGATTAAGAAGGAAAATCTTGCCAGCATAAAAGAAACAATCAAGGCAAGCTTTACTTCTCAGTCCGAATCACAGAAGAAATTAAGCGAAGATACAGCCAGAAAAGAAGAACTCTTAACTAAGAGAAAATCTTATTTTGACGAGAGAGACGCTGTTTCCAATAAGATAAACGAATATGACAAGGAATTGTTCAGACTTCGTTCGGCAAAAGAAAAACAGCAGGAAAATCTTGCCAATTTCTCATCCTATATCTGGCAGGAATACGATATTACACTTCAGGATGCAAAGCAGCTTCGTGACGAAGAACTTACAAACCTCTCCGAAATGAAGAAGATGATTCATTCATTAAAGGATGATATCAAAAAGCTCGGCGATGTAAATGTAAACGCCATCGAAGAATATAAGGAAGTGTTCGAGAGACATTCATTCCTTTCCGCTCAGCATGCTGATTTACAGGAAGCAGAGAAAGAACTTGTTAAGATTATCGATGAACTTGACGTAGCAATGAGAGTTCAGTTTGAGGAACAGTTCGGACGTATTTCTTCAGAGTTTGACAAAGTGTTCAGAGAACTCTTCGGAGGCGGAAAAGCTGAACTTGAACTACTTGACGAGGAAGATATCCTTGAAGCAGGCATTAAGATTATTGCTCAGCCGCCCGGAAAGAAACTTCAGAACATGATGCAGTTATCCGGTGGTGAAAAAGCTTTAACGGCGATTTCCTTACTGTTTGCGATTCAGAATTTAAAACCTTCGCCTTTCTGTCTTTTAGACGAAATCGAGGCTGCACTTGACGAAAGTAACGTAGACAGATTTGCAAAATACCTCTTGAAGATGACCAAGAACACACAGTTCATCGTTATCACACACAGACGAGGCACCATGAAACAGGCAGACAGACTTTATGGTATCACCATGCAGGAAAAGGGTGTATCCGCACTTGTTTCCGTAGACCTTGTTGACAAGTTACTTGAAGACGAAGAAAAGAAAAAGGCTAAAAACTAATGGAAAAAGAAAAAAGCGGTTTCTTTGCCAAACTTAAAAACGGACTAAATAAAACAAGAATTAATCTTTTAGACGGTTTAGACAGCGTTTTCCACGGCTTTTCCGAGATAGACGACGATTTTTACGAGGAACTTGAAGAAGTGCTTGTAATGGCCGATATCGGCGTTTCAACCACGGGAGAGATAATCGATGAGATTAAAACCCTCGTAAAAGTTGAACATATCAAAAAGCCTGAAGACTGCAGGGATTACCTTATAAATCTTTTATCCGACAGACTTAATATCGAAGGCGATCAGTATGCTTTCGAACATGAGAAATCTATCATTTTTGTAATAGGTGTAAACGGTGTCGGAAAAACAACTTCCATTGGAAAACTTGCGTACAATTTCAAACAGGATAAGAAAAAAGTTCTTATTGCAGCTGCGGATACATTCAGAGCCGCTGCTACCGAACAGCTTGAAACCTGGGCCGAAAGAGTCGGAGTTCCCATGATAGGTGCCAAGGAAGGTACCGATCCTGCAAGTGTTATTTATGATGCACTTCAGTCTGCAAGAGCCAGGGACGTCGATATTCTTTTATGCGATACAGCGGGAAGACTTCATAATAAGAAGAACCTGATGGAAGAGTTAAAGAAGATGAACAGGATTATTGACAGGGAATTTCCCGGAATCAACCGTGAAAATCTTCTTGTTCTCGATGCATCCACAGGTCAGAACGCACTTAATCAGGCAAAGGAATTTAAAGAAGCCTGCGATATCACAGGTATTATCCTTACCAAGATGGACGGAACCGCAAAGGGCGGTATTGCGATAGCCATCTGGAACGAACTAAAAATACCGGTTAAATACATCGGAGTAGGAGAAGGAATTGAAGATTTGCAGAAATTTGATTCAAAATCCTTTGTTTCTGCGATATTTGAAGATTAATTTAAAGGGTGTCAAGTAAAAAGTCTTGACACCCTTATTATTTTTTGCTATATTAAACAAGCTGCGGTTATTTTGGGCTGCAGTATGCGTAAAAGATTTGATTGTAAATATAAATCTATGGACAGAATAAAAGAAAGAGCACTCCTTTTTGATATATACGGAAATCTTCTTACCGAACATCAGCAAAAGATTTACTCGGATGTTGTTGAAAATGATTTCTCGCTTTCCGAAATCGGTGAAGAGATCGGAATTTCCAGACAGGGCGTGCATGATGCGGTAAAAAGAATCGATAAAATCCTTGCAGAATATGAAGAAAAGCTTCATTTTGCAGAGAATTATCAGAAAAACACCGAGACCATAGAAAAGATTAAACACGAAATTGACGTTCTTTCCGAAAACGGAGCAGATACTTCCAAACTCGGAAAGCTTATCGATAAACTATCTGAGGACCAGTAATGGCTTTTGAAAATTTAACGGATAAACTTACAAAAGTATTTAAAAATCTTCGTTCAAAAGGCCGTCTTACCGAAGAAGACGTAAAAATTGCCTTAAAAGAAGTAAAGTTAGCGCTCCTTGAAGCTGACGTTAACTATAAAGTAGTTAAAAATTTCATCAAGTCCGTAGAAGAAAGGGCAGTCGGAAGCGAAGTTCTCGAAGGCTTAAATCCCGGACAGGCAGTTGTAAAAATCGTTAACGAAGAACTTACCAATGTTCTCGGCTCCGAAACCGTAGAACTAAAATTTGAGCCCGGACAGGCCACCACGGTTATTATGCTCTGCGGTTTAAACGGTGCCGGTAAAACAACCACGGCAGCAAAACTCGCAGGACAGTTTATCAAAAAAGGCAAAAAGCCTTTGCTGGTTGCACTTGACGTATATCGTCCCGCAGCTATCAAACAGCTGCAGGTTAACGGTGAAAAACAGGGCGTAGACGTATTTTCGATGGGTGATAACGTAAGTCCCGTAGAAATCGCCAAGCAGAGTCTTGAGTATGCAGCCAAGAACAATGAAAATGTAGTTATCTTCGATACTGCAGGACGTCTTCAGATTGACGAAGAACTCATGCAGGAGCTTATAAATATAAAAAAGAACGTTACCGTTCACAAAACTTTGCTCGTTGTCGATGCCATGATCGGTCAGGATTCCGTAAATGTTGCAAAAGACTTCAATGAGAAAGTCGGAATCGACGGCCTTATCTTATCCAAGATGGACGGCGATACGAGAGGCGGTGCGGCACTTTCCATAAAAGCAGTTACCGGAGTTCCCATTCTTTATGTCGGTATGGGCGAGAAGTTATCAGACCTCGAACAGTTTTATCCCGACAGAATGGCAAACAGAATTCTCGGTATGGGCGATGTCTTAACTCTTATCGATAAAGTAATGGCCGAGTCCGAAGAAATCGATAAAGACAAAGAAAAAGACATGAGAGACCGACTCAAGAAAGGTAAATTCGATTTTAACGATTACCTTGAGAGTATGAACCAGATGAAAAAGATGGGCGGTCTTTCCTCGATGCTTGGTCTTATGCCTAACATGGGCATTTCCAAAGACGACCTTGAAGGTGCGGTTGATGAAAAACAGCTTAAGCAGATGGAAGCGATTGTTCTTTCAATGACTAAGAAAGAACGTTCCAATCCCAAGATTCTCAATCCCCAGAGAAAGCACAGAATCGCAAAGGGTGCGGGAGTTGATATCGCTGTAGTAAACAGATTCATCAAACAGTTTGAGCAGACTCAGAAACTGATGAAACAGATGCCCGGACTTATGGGCGGTAAAAGAAAAGGTCCTTTCGGGGGCTTTGGCGGCGGATTTAAGATGCCTTTTTAAGTCAACAACTTCTATTTGGAGTTTTGAATAAATAAAGATAATAATTTTATATTTTATGGAGGACTAAAAAAATGTCAGTTAAAATCAGATTAAGCAGAATGGGTTATAAGAGAAATCCTATTTACAGAATCGTTGTTTCAGATTCCAGAACAGCTAGAAACGGTGGATGCATCGAAGAGATCGGTACATATGATCCCAACAAGAATCCTTCTGAGTTCAAGGTTAACGAAGAAGCAGCTAAGAAATGGTTAAACAACGGCGCTCAGCCTACAGAAACCGTTGCTAAGATTTTCAAGATTGCAGGTATCGAAAAATAGGAGATTGACTCACAGGAGGCGCATAAGTGAAGGAATTAGTTGAAACTATCGCAAAAGCCCTTGTAGATCATCCCGAAGAAGTGACTGTAACTGAAAATAGAGACGGTAAGAATGTCGAAATCAACCTTCATGTTGCATCAGGCGACATGGGTAAGGTTATCGGCAAACAGGGCAGAATTGCCAAAGCAATAAGAGTCGTTGTAAAAGCGGCTTCCGTTAAGGATGATTTGCAGGTCGATGTTAACATCGATTAATATTTTGTTATGTTAATCGTTTTTGTTGACTTATTTGATTTTATGTGGTAATTTATTATAGTTGCGTGTAAAGAGATGGTCCGCTGAGCTTTTTAAGACTTAAGAACATCCGATGAAACAAAGGAGATATACAAATGAACGAAATTATCAAAGAGATTGAAAATGCTCAGTTAAAAGAGAGCGTACCCGCTTTCGAAGTCGGTGATACCGTTAGAGTACACAACAGAATTCAGGAAGGTAACAAATCCAGAATCCAGATTTTCGAAGGAACAGTTATTAAGATTCAGGGCGGTTCAAACCGTCAGACATTTACAGTTCGTAAGATTTCCAACGGCTGTGGTGTAGAAAAGACATGGCCCATTCATTCCCCTAACGTTGCAGACGTTGAAGTTGTTCGTAAGGGTAAGATAAGAAGAGCAAAACTTTTCTACTTAAGAGACAGAGTCGGAAAGAAAGCGAAAGTAAAAGAGAAAATCTAAAACTTGTATTTATAAGGCAGGATTTAATCCTGCCTTTTTTTGAAAATGAAAAAGAGACAGGGACTTACATTTGTAAAAAAAGAAAAGAAGATCAAGCCGCATCATTTCACGGGACTTTTTGTTTTGCTGTTCTGGATGGCGGCAGTTTCTTTTATTGCATTTGTACTTGTTCTTGTATTCGGTTCGAAAACAGCCGTTATCGGAGACGGTATGAACCCTGTTTTATATAATTCCGAGGAAGTTCTTATCAACAAATCATCATTTGTTCTGTTTAAACCCAGAGTCGGCCAGATAATTGCTTTTTATCCTAACGGAAACAAGAACTCTTATCTTTATCTTAAAAGAGTTGTAGCTGTGGGCGGAGATGAGGTTTTAATTGAAAACGGTCATCTTTATATTAACGGCAGTCTTTTTGAAGACGAGGATCTGTATGAACCCATGGAATTTGCGGGACTTGCTGAAACTCCCATAGTTCTAGCGAAAGACGAATATTTTGTTTTAGGCGATAACAGAAACGATTCCGAAGACTCCAGATACGGTAATATAGGACCTGTACACAGAGACGATATCGTCGGAAGAGTTTGGTTTAGATATAAAATTGATGATAAAAAAGCAAAACTGATTTTTTAGAGTATGAGCGAAAACAAAAACTCAAAAATAAATATAAACTGGTACCCCGGACATATGACCAAGGCCAGAAGAATGATGGAAGAAAACATCAAACTGGTCGATCTGGTTATTGAAATTATTGATGCCAGGGCGCCTTTGTCTTCGAGAAATCCGGATATTGACACGCTTGCGAAGAATAAATTCAGACTTGTTTTAATGAATAAGTCCGATATGTCCGATAAAAGCGACAATGAAAAGTGGAAAGCTTATTTCGAAGAAAAAGGCATTAAATGCATACTTATCAATTCAAGAACCGGTCAGGGTGTGAAAACTTTGGATAATGTCATAAAAGAAGTATGCAAAGAAAAGATTGAACGCGACAGAAAAAGAGGAATCCTTAAAAGAAGCATCAAATGCATGGTAGTAGGTATTCCCAATGTCGGCAAATCAACTTTTATCAATTCACTTGCGGGTAAAGCCAAAGCCCAGACAGGCAATAAACCCGGCATTACCAAAGGGAAACAATGGATTTCGGTTAAGAATGATTTTGAACTTTTAGATACGCCCGGTATTTTATGGCCGAAATTTGAAGATGAAAAAACGGGAATTATACTTGCCCTTATAGGCTCTGTCAATGATGACATCCTGCCTTTCGAGGAACTTGCATATTCCCTTATTGATATATTAAAATCTAAATATCCCGGAATACTTAATTCCAAATATGAAATCGACGAGTCTTATGACAGTATAAAGATACTTACGGATTATACAGTTAAAAGAAACCTCGTAAAAGCAGGCGGTGATGCGGATATCGCAAGAGGCGCCAAAATGCTTATAGATGATTTCAGAAGCTGTAAAATCGGCAATCTTACACTTGAGAATATTGAATAATTACAGAGGATGGCAACTATGTCTGCTGAAAAAAACGAAAAAACCAATAATACATTAAAGGAGATACTCAAAACGGTCATTTATTTTCTTATTTTACTTCTTATAGCTTTGTTTATCGTAACATTTATAGGCCAGAGAACAGTTGTTGACGGCAGAAGTATGGAAAATACACTGATGGATAAAGACAATCTTATTGTTGACAAGATTTCTTACCGTTTTAAAGAGCCTAAAAGATTTGACGTAATTGTATTTCCTTATCAGAAAAGAAACTATTTTATCAAACGTATCATCGGACTTCCCGGCGAGACTGTTTATATTGACGATGACGGAAATATCTTTATCAACGATGTTCTTTTAAAAGAAAACTTCGGTAAAGAAACTATTGAAGATCCCGGAATTGCATCACATCCTATTGTTTTAGGAGAAGACGAGTACTTTGTGCTCGGTGATAACAGAAATGATTCTTTTGACTCGAGATATTACGAAGTCGGAAATATCAAAAAAGAGAACATTATCGGAAGAGCATGGCTCAGAATTTATCCTTTCAAGAAAATCGGTTTTGTAAAACATTCGGAAGAGTAAAATGAGAGAACTTAAGGGCGAAAAGCTTGAAGCCGAACTCAAACGAATTGAGGCTTTAAAGCAGTATGAAAAAGAATATGAGCATTTAGGCTATGTATGCGGTATAGACGAGGTCGGAAGAGGTCCTTTTGCGGGTCCTGTTGTGGCCTGTGCCGTTATTCTGCCCAAAGACTGCAATATTCTTTACATTAACGACTCCAAAAAGCTCTCCGAGAAAAGAAGAGAAGAACTATACGATATTATCATAAAAGAAGCAGTCGCTTACGGTATCGGTATTAAAGACAATAACAGAATCGATGAAATAAATATTCTACAGGCTACTTATGAAGCCATGAGAGAGGCCATAAGCAATCTTTCGGTTAAGCCTGATGTTTTATTAAATGACGCAGTTACAATTCCCGGAGTGGATATTAAGCAGGTTCCCATCATAAAAGGTGATGCAAAAAGTATCTCCATTGGTGCTGCATCTATTGTGGCAAAGGTCACCAGAGACAGAATGATGGCTGAATTTGACGAAAAATATCCCGGCTATGAGTTCGCAAAAAACAAAGGCTACGGAACGGCTGCTCATATCGAAGGTTTGAAGAAATACGGTCCCTGTGAGATTCACAGAAGATCCTTTATTCATAATTACATCTAAATTCTTTTAAAATTCTTATTTTTCCCTCTTAATTCAAATATTTGTTGTTTGGGTGTTTTTTTGATGCAACGGAGGTGATTTTATAAACAAAAGAATAACAGGCGGAGGTTATGAAAAAACTGCCGCAGAATATCTGGAAAAGCAGAATGTGGAAGTAATATACATGAATTTCCGATGCAAAATCGGAGAGATTGATATTATCGGCAAAGATAATGATACGCTTGTCTTTTATGAGGTTAAATACAG
>JAFYHV010000141.1 GCA_017538995.1 Lachnospiraceae bacterium
CCTGAAGATGTGAAATTTGATCGCACTTTGGATTTGGGATGCGGATTTGCATTAACATCGCTATTTATTGCCAATGAAACAGATGCTAAGCACGTTTATGCGTTTGATCTTTGGGTTTCTGCAACTGAAAACTATAAAAGAATAACGGCCAATGGGCTGGTGGATAAGATCATACCGATTCATGGTGATGCAATGGATATGCCTTTTGCCGAAGACTATTTTGATAGCATTGTCAGCGTGGACTCTTACCATTATTTTGGATGTAAGGAAGGCGTATTTGCAGAGAAGATCCTGCCATTTGTCAAGGAGAACGGTTATGTGATGATTGCCATCCCTGGATTGAAAGAGAGACCGCAGGGTGAGCTAAAGCAGCTATTTGAAACATGGGCTGAAGGTGACGATTCCGAGCTCTTTAAAACCGCTACATGGTGGGAGAGCCTGTTAATCAAAGAATGCGGTGATCGCTGCAGGATCGATGTCAAAGAAGCAGAGTGTTATGACATAGCATGGCAGGAATGGTTTGAATCGGGGCATGAATACGGTGTAAGAGATAAGGAGTTTTTGGATAGAGGTTTGTACGACATTCTGAATTTTTTGCTTATTTATGTCAGGAAAGGGAAATGATAAATCCCGTTTGTCGGGATAATGTGATAGTGAGTTATATCGCTATTTTCTCAATAGCACAGAATCAAAAAGGGAATAACATATGTTTCAATTGATTAAAGGAGCACATATAGCAGATATTACAGGACTGGAAGAAGGATACCAGTTAAGTGATGGAAAATTAACTGCCAATGTTAGTGCTGAAAAAATAAATAAGGTATTTGAGTCATTTATATGCAAAATGGCTGAAGATGAAGTACTTTTTCTTTATATAGAAGTACCATGTAGTGAAGATGAAGAAAAAGAACTTAATTCAAATACAAATGATATAACCAAGTTACATAGAAATGTTTATTATCTCGATGGCCTTAATCGAGAAAGTGCGCTAGATTTTCTTCATAGTGGTGTTGGCGAGTTACTCATTAACGATGGATTAGTTTTATTTGGGGTTGGTTCGTTAAAGACAAATATAGAAATTGGAAAATGTAAGTATAATATGCTCATTGGTTTCTTACAGGAAGCGGATGAAAAATGTTTTACAGATATATTTAAAGAGAACGATATTCCTCGTTTAGCAACCATAAAAACAGCATGGGATTTAATATCGGAGAAGAATCCTGGGGAATGTAGCTCATATGAATTTGGTGGAAAAGACATTTATGTCTTAATTGAACAACTTCAAGAATTAGGTTTATATAAAGCGGAAACACGTGAAGAATAAAAATTTACAATCTTACTGTTTTACGCACTAAGAGGTGGTATATGACAAAAGTAAAAAAGATTTTACTGATTATTCTTCCGGTTATCATATTAGCTCTTTGCATACCTGCAGTTATACAGATTTATAACTATAATAACCCGCAAACAGATTTACATATTTCGATTATAGGCAAGGATAATACAAGATGCCCGATGATTTTACTAGGATATAATGCAAGAAGCATTTTTGGGTATAATCCTAAGGTTATAAAGAAAATCGATGCTGCCGGAGATAAAATCCGATCATTCACAGAAGAATTGCGGTTTAATTATGTGGAATATGATGTTGATGCAGAGTATTCTTCAAAATCTAAACCCAAGATAATACATTTAACTGGGTACAAGATTGATTCGGATGGTAACCGAGTAGAAATAGACGAGATAATAGAGCTAGATTTCAGAATAAATGAATATGTTTATAAAGATCAATACGAAAGATAATTTGGTTTTTCTTGACTAATCGATGGGTAAAGGGCGAATGAAATATCGCCCTTTTAAATTAATTATATAAAAAATGGGTATATATATGGGAAATTCATTTTTGGACATGACCCCTAAAATGCAAGAATTATATATGGATATTATGGCTTCTTTGGGGCAGTTACCGGAAGAAATTAAATCTTACATCTTCGGTATCGACGAAGAGGAAGATATGGATTGGGTATTATTAGTAACCAATTATATTATTATGGAATATATTAAATATTCATATGACTTTGATGACCCGGAATATTCACTTAGACATTTTCTTAAAGATTCGGATAATTATGATAGTGAAAGAATGCTTCATTATCGAATTATGCAATATGTCTTAAAGTATAAAAAAAGAGAAATGGATATGCATCCAGGGGTGATTGAAGGAAAATATATGAACCTAGATATGGATAATATCAAACAAAAACTTGATGGATATCGCTTGACGGAGATGAATTTTTATGAGCATGAGTCATTATATAAAGTTGAGTTATTTAGAATTATTACCGAGAAAAGAGTGACCAGTGCAAAGAAAATACCTAATGAACGTTTTATCGAGATGTTTGAAGAATACGATAAATTAGTTGAAGATTTGATAGAAAGATCAAAGAAAAGCGATTACGATATGGTATTTGCCTCCATAGCTTTTTTTACTCTTGAGTGGCGGTATGGGATAGAAACATATTATTATGTGGCATGCATAATGGAGGAACTTAAGACAAAGGAGTTTGATAGAGATGTTCTTGTGCTGTTATGTGGTGGCTTGGAACTAGAATCCAGATTTGGTGGATGGGCTAAAACAGATAGGGGACTTATTAAGGAGAGATTTTTCTTTATTGATTATTTTTTTAATGAGAATGTCCATCTGTTTAACAAGGATACTTTATTCGATATGATAAGAGAAATAATATGTTTAGGAGTGCGTTATAAGGAAGGCATAACTTCAATAGATGGCGATTTATATAAAGAATGGTTTAGAAAAGAGTCTGGAATCTCCGATTGGGCATCCTTTTTCAGATATTATAATATTTTTGATATATGGGAGAAAAAGGAGTGGACTAATGCGAGAATACGAAATATGAGGCATATTTTAGACACTATGATTATTCCCAAAATATAAAAAATCCCGAAATCCGTTCTTAATGGCAAAAAATACATCATGATATATTGAGTTCAAGAAGGATACAAGCGCTTGATCCTTTCAATAATTTTGAAAGGAGATAAAAGTATCATGAGTAAAGTTAATAAAGAACGTGCGGGATGCGTGGATGTTTTTCATTCAAAGTATTTTGAAGGCTTACATTGTAAAGGAGAGTACGGTTTCCCAGTAATAAAAGGAATAAATGAGGTTCCGAGAAGATTAATTCCTTTTTCAAAGGCTATGAGGGAAAAGAAAGATTTTCACCAATGGGTTTGCTTTTACGAAGATGACCATGAGTTTGAGAGAATATGGAATAGTCCATTGAAGTATCTATCTCAATTAAGCAGATTTGAAGGCGTTATATCACCGGATTTTAGCGTATATTATGATATGCCGCTTGCAATGCAATTATGGAATATTCTTAGAAGCAGAGTTATAGGAGCATGGCTTCAAAAGCAAGGTGTAAAAGTTATTCCCAACATTAGATTTGGGGACGAAAGAACATATAGGTGCGTTTGTGACGGCATTTCCAGACATAGTACTATAGCAGTTGGTTCTCTTGGATGCTTGAGAGTAAAAGAATATCGAACTGTGTTTGAAAATGGATTACTCGTAATCGTAGATATTTTAAAGCCGGAAACATTAATAATTTATGGCTCGGCTCCGTCAAATGTAGATATACTGAAAGAGAAAGGCATAAATGTAGTATTAATTAATCCTTTGTCTTTTCACAACAATAAGGAGGTGAAAAGATAATGGGTGCAGGATTTCATGGTGGTTTTCAAGTAAGTACCGGTCCAGATTTTTATGTAGGACCAAATGGGGGCGTTCTTCCTGCTAGATATAAAAAATGGATTGGCGTTAATCGGCGCGAAAGATTGCTGAAAAAGGCTAAGAATCCAAAATTACGAAATGCTATTGATCAAATGTATCGCGATGGAAGTTTTATTGGAGATGGTGGAACAGCCTCGATTTTAAAATTTGAGAAGAGGACTGGATTAAACACTGGACGAAATGGTAATAGTCATTATCAAAAAGCAGTAGATTCTGAAAGATATCTTTCTAATAAAGTCCTTAAAGAAAATTTGACTTTTGGCGAACGTAGAGTGGCGGAGAAAATGGTAAGAAGTCTAAAAAAATCAATGATTGAATGGAGGTCTTAATCATGAAGTATGAAGAATTATATAAAGATTTTATATCGATTTTTCCTGAAGACAGTGATTTTTTCGAAGAAAAAAGTCGTGAGAATGATGCAGAAGAATCTGACGGAATGCATATAATGTTTGGCCTGGTTGTTCTTCCCTATATCAAAAAGATCATTCAAGAATCTCCAGAGAAATCGGTGAAGGCATTCTCGTTTTTTGAAGATATGGAAAAATCCGGGGATTCTAAGATTGCAGAGGTTTTGGAGTTTTCTATTCTAGAATATTTGTTATCAAATGAAAAAGAATCGATTGATTTATATGCAAAGTATTTTGGCCCAGAAACTACAGAGGCTGCAAAATCAATTGGAAAATGGTTCAGTCAAAAGTAGAACAGCGTATTATATTGTAAAATGTAATGAGCAGTGTTAATAGCACTGCTCATTATGATATAATTAAATAGGATTGTTAGATTATTAACTACTGAGTAAAATTGAAAGTTAATTAAGAAACTTACAGTTTTTCACAATAAGAAAATATTATGGAGTTTTAGATGGCGGCAAAACATGTAGTTGTACAACCATATAATGATACATGGCCTCAATGCTTTATTGATATCCGAAATGAAATTCAGAATGCTTTGGGAGATATGGCTTTGAGTATTGAACATGTCGGAAGCACTTCTGTTAAAGGTTTATCTGCAAAACCAATAATTGATATTGATGTAGTTATAAAGGATTATTCTGTTTTTCCTGAAGTGGTAAAGAGACTGGAACAGATAGGATATCATCATGAAGGAGATCAAGGTATTCCTACCAGAGAAGCATTTAAGTATGATGATAAACAACACTTGTTGAAGCATCACCTTTATGTATGTCCGAAAGATTCTCCTGAGTTAAAAAGGCATATTGCTTTTAGGGATTATCTTAAAACTCATCCGGATGTTGTTTTAGAGTATAGCAGAATAAAAAAAGAAGGTGCTTTATTATATCCGTATGATATAGATAAATATATAGAGCACAAATCGAGTTTTATAGAAAGTATTTATAAAGAAATAGGAGAAGGGTTACTATGATTGATGAAAACAAAATAAGAGTAATTAAAATTGGTAAGGAAGCTCTCTTTGAATTCATATATGAAAAAATCATAGATAATCAGGAACAGTATTTTGTTGTGGATCCACTTGAGGTGATGGACACATTTGATATAGATTTTGAGAATGGAGAATTTATCTTTTGTGTTCATAAAGATGAAGACAAAGATGGAAATATTATCGAGTTTCCCAAAGAGATTGATTTAAAAAAATTATTGAAAAAACTTCCTGATACAACGAGCACTATGTTTGCCGACGGAAGATATAAAGAATACTCAAAAGAAGAATTAGTTGAGTTATCAAAGTGATAAGAATTTCAGTTTTGCTGAATAAGGATAATTGATATGGGTTTAAAAAGTGTTTTAAAAAAGAATGTTAAATGTAGAAAGTGTGAAAGAGAATACCTGGTGCCTCTTAGGGCGAACTTTATGTTTTTTTGCCCTGAATGTAAGGAATATAATGGCTGTGAATGTGATTATGGATTTGGCCCGATTACCCCTTGTGCTATATTTGTCGGAGATAAAGAAATAGGAACAATAACCAAAGGAGAAAACATTGTATATGAGCTGCATTCTAAAGAATATGGTATAGATATTAAACTAACCAAGGGATATGAAAATCTTAATGTATACGATGAAGTAGTATCTATAATAAAAGAATATCTTGAGTAAACGGAAATAATATAAAACTTACAGTTTCCCTCAATAAGTCATAAGGATAAATATGCATGATAATTGATTTGATTAACAAAAAATATGACGGACAAATAAGCCTAAATAATCCTATTGTTTGCGAAGATAACAGTATTCCTGAATTATTAAGAGAAATTCTTCAAAAGACTAACGGCATTCAGGAAACAATGATACATCACAAAACCGGAGAAAAGATGGAAATAGGATGGATTGTTTATTCGTATGATGAAATAATTTATGCTACAAATTATTACAAAAAAGAGTACGGTTTATCTGGTACGGTGTTTTCTGATGATGGAGCTGGAAATCCGTATTATATATTTGACGACAAAATATATGAATACGATCCGATAGACAATGAGTCTTATTTAAAGGCAGAATCGTTAGATGATTTTTTTGCATAAGAGAATATGTAATATGGATATGTATGATTTACTTGTATAAGAGTATAAGGAAGAAAACTGGAGAAAATTTATTAAAAATATAGAAAAATCCAGTCTTAGAATCAAAGGCATTCAGCAGGATATAGTTGATGCGACAGTATATAGTTTGGGACATTCAGCCGCTGCTGAATGGTTGAGAAAACCAAATGTAAAATATCTTAGAGGTAAGAGTCCGATTGATGTATTGAAGGAACATAATGGTGAAAAGGCACTCAAGGCTCTTATCATGAGATTGCACTAATTTGTGTTTAAGAGAATTACAGTTTTTTGTAATAACTAAATGTGTAACAACGGCTTGTGAAGATAAAGTTTAGATATGATTTATAAATTGAATATATATTTTAAAAATGAAATATTTACGTACTGGTTTTCAAGTATCATGCCGTTAATTTTTCTTATCGAGATTCTCGTTTACTTGCATAATACTTCCTCACATGAAGCGAGTATGTTACTTTTCTTTCAATCATTAATGGCATTGAGTGTTCTTATTGGTATTGGATTAGTAACGTTTCAGATTATTTCGAATATAAGGTTTTTAAGAGATGTGAAAAAACTGTCACCTGAAATGATTGAATCCGTAAAAACTGAAATGGAAACGGTCACAAAGCGTGGCAGATATCTTTTATCAAAAGATATATTGATTTATTACGGTTATTTTAAGAAAAAAATATACAAACGTAACGAAGTATCAAGATGGAAGAGAAACCAAGGAATCCATTCCCAGCATGTTCCAAAGGCTGGATGTGTCAGCGTTTCATATGATAATACAGTAATATATTTTAAGAACGGATACGGATATATGGATATGATCGATTATCCTATATATCCTCTTGAATCGGATAAAGAAACAAAGGGAGAACTGCCGTATAACGGAATTCTTGTGGTTTTTGTTTCTGCTGTTTTTCTGATTTCGATGATTATGTATCCGCGTATTCTCATTGCAAAAGCTCCGGCTTTACAGATTGAAAAGTTTCTGTTTCTTGCTTCTTATGAGGCGGATTATTGTATGAATGCAGTCATCATCACGGTCATATCCGGAGTGGTGGGATTTGTTATAAGATGCATTATAAAACCTCTGAATCTGAAAAAGGATAAACTGAAGACGTTTAATTTCATGAGAGTCTCTTTGATATTATTAGCAATCACAGCTATGTTTGTTGTCGGATTTTACGGTAGTGAGAAAAAAGAGGCTGCGCTTGTACTGGAAGATTTGAATTCATATTATGCCGGAAATTATTCGGTTTTAGAAGGAAATTACCAAGAAGGTACTGTCCAATACAATGAAGTGGGTTCTGACATTTATGATTATGCTTATCGTAAGGGCTTCAATCCTGCCTTTTTGTCAAAACCAGGATATGGATTAATTTTTCTTAAAGATGCTTTCGAAGTAAACCCTGTTGAAGGAAGAGAATATAAAGTGGAGTTTTTGGAAAATACGAGGATTATTGTTTCAATTGTTGAAAAGGACTAAACTTATTCCGAAAATTTGTCAAAGTGTATTCAGTGCAATCTAATCGACAAAAATGTAGAATTCTACAACTTTGTTGATTATATTATCCGTATTTGAAGATGGAGTATAGCGGTGGAACTGGATGGAATCCTAAAGTGACGGCGAAACTTCGCAAGCAAAGAATACCTTGATTTTGTCTTTATAAACAAGTTGCCAATTCTTCGAAACCATCTTTCGCAAAAGATAAAACTTATTGACTTTGTCGTGCGCACACGATAAAATATCCATAGAATGTCGTATAAAAATGTTATTTGGAGGCAATTATGAATCATAACATTTTGAAGCAGGTTATTTTTGAACAGATTGAAATAATAAAAAATGCTGAGATTATTGAACGTGACTATGTTTTTGAAAAGAACGTAAATTACATTCTGGTTGGACTGAGGAGAGCGGGAAAATCAACTCTATTATATAAGATTGCGAGAGAACTTGTTGAAGGAGGCTGTGAATGGTCACAGATAGTCTATGTAAATTTCGAAGATGACAGACTCTTAGGGTTCACGAAGGATGATTTTAATGACATCGTTGAGACTGCTTATGAATTGACAGACGCAAAAGAGATATACTTTTTCTTTGATGAAGTTCAGATAATAGAAGGATGGGAACATTTTGCCAGAAGAATGGCTGATCAAAAGAAGCATGTATATATTACAGGAAGTAATGCCAAAATGCTTAGTTCGGAGATGGAAAAAGTACTTGGTGGAAGATATCTTTCCAAAATGATTATGCCTTTTTCTTTTAGTGAAGCACTTGACTATAAAAAAATAGAACACGATGAAAAGGCAATACTTACAACCTCTAAGTCGGCAAAGATCCGCAGAGGATGTCAGGATTATATTATGAGTGGAGGATTTCCTGAAGCACAGTTGTTAGATAATAAAAGAGAATATATTAAGAGCGTGTATGAGAAGGTTCTTCTGGGAGACATTATAGAACGTGAAAAAGTGAATAATAAGATGGCTCTCAGGTTGATGATAAAGAAAATAGCTGAGACTGTAATGTGTGAAATATCATTTAACACGCTTGCCGGAAATGTAAAAGCCACCGGGATAAAGACATCGACGGATGCTATGATAGATTACTCGTCTTACGCAGAAAATGCATACCTTTTGTTTAGAAATAAAAACTATGTATCCAAGTTCGCTGAAAAAGAAAGCACTCCAAGGTTTTATTTTTACGATAATGGCATTTTGTCATTATTTCTTATAGATAAACAATCGGCGCTGTTGGAAAATGCGGTTGCAGTATATTTAAAGCGTAAGTATGGCGAAGATGTTTATTATTTCAAATCTAATCAAACCGGAATAGATATAGATTTTTATCTTCCTGAAGAAAAATGCGCTATACAGGTTTCGTATAATATAGATTCGGCAGAAGACAGAGAAACCAAAAGTCTCATATCTTTCGCAGAGAAAACCGAAGAGAAACATCGCCTTATAATTGTAACAAACGAGGAAGAACGAACAATTACTAAAAACGGCGTGACAATAGAAGTAATACCTGCTTACAAATTTATTTTAGATACAAAAATGACATAAGTGTTAGTGAGTTATATCGCAATTTTTCTAAATAGATTAACTTTCAGAATAACTCACGTTGACAAATGAATGGCTGGGACAATTCAAGTATATTAGGAGGCAATCAGATGAGAAAATACAGAGTTTTATCGCTGAGTTTGGTTTTATTGCTTCTTTGTGGATGCGGAACAGGAGGACAGGTAATAGATGGTGACGGTATGCTGCAAATCGACCTTGATGAAGAAACAACCGTAGAGTCAAATGAAACTCCTATGGAAGATCCTAAAGAAGAAGGAACAATCAATGAGAGCAGCGATGTATTTGTTATCGGGCCATATGGAAAGATTTCCGTAACTGTACCTGATGGATGGGTAGCGGAAAAAGCACCTATGGATAGCAATAAAATGATGTACGGGCTGTATGGTCTTATCTTGAAACCGGAAACTGCAAGTGCGGGACAGATTGAGCTTTTCTGTATCGACATGTTTGGAGTGTGCGGAACGGGGCTGGATTCCACGCAGATGGAACTTGCCGGTACTACAGTAAATGTGGGCACATATGATAATAACTCTCATTGGGATTTCATCACATTTAGAAACGATAAGCCTCAGATAGTGGCACAACATACGGATTGCTCTTCCTGGACGGATGCTATGTGGGATGAGGCTATCACTATACTCGATACTATGAAATTTGATGAGGGTGTTGTAGAAGGCGGAGTTGGGCAGTTTATCCCTGAGTCTGAAAATGATGAGATTGCAGTGATTATGGAAGTCACAGATGTAACAGTGTCCGGACTGAGGGTGCATCTTCGTAAATATGATAAAAGAGATAATGGGGAACTGATCTGCGGTGAAGGATACAGTCTCCAGGTGCTTAATGGTGATACTTGGGACAATGTTCCGACTATCATTGATGACTGGGCTTTTACCTATGAAGGATTTATCATCCCTGATGACGGTGAAACTGTGATGGATATCAACTGGGAATGGCTGTACGGAAAACTCTCGCCGGGAACATATCGCATTACCAAGTCGGTGATCGATAGCAACGAGAATAATCCCAATGTCAATATTCATTTATATATGTTGGTATCACAGTTTGTTATTGCGGGATAGTATGTCGGGATAATGCGATAGTAATTTAAATTGGAAAATAATTTAGTTGAAATATTTTGGTTTTTCTAAACAGATTAACTTTCAGTTTTATAGACGATGACAAATCGGAATTTATGGAGATGTATATATGAGCAAAATTCTATTTTTAACAAGCAGCCCTTTCACAGGACGGGGACTTCCTTTTAACACGGAAAACGAATTTGTCAGCCGAATGCAGAAGGCCATTCATAAGTATAATAAGGGGCTTTTTATAACTGCATCACCGGATGATTATGATGAAACAGATGGTTTTTCATTTGGAATAAAATACACGGCAGAGATTTCAGGAATGGAGTTTGAGTCTTATACAGTTTTAGATAGACGAAATCAAAACGATGCTGCGAAGTTGGTAAA
>JAFYHV010000142.1 GCA_017538995.1 Lachnospiraceae bacterium
AATAAGGTAACCTTTTTAGGGTTACCTTACCTAAATTGTTTATTGTTACGCTTTCTGTTCTTTATTTCCTTTATCTGCGTCGTCATCATCTTCATAATATGCAAGTGAACTTCCGCAGAACTGACAGAATTTTCCTCCGTTATTTACGCCGAGGCAGTAAGGACAGTTCGCATAATATCTTAAATCCTGCTTTACATCGCGCTTGATTTCTTCCTGCTGGGTTTTAAGTTTTTCGAGTTCAAGCTGGTACTCTGCCTGCTGTCTTGCGTATTCTGCCTGCTGTTCAGCCAGCTGTTTCTGCAGATTTGCCTGCGCTTCTGCCTGCTTCTCAGCCAGTTTAGCCTGACTGTTTTCATGCATTTTATTAACGATTGCCGCACTTGCAACACCTACGCCCGCGCTGACTGCACTTCCGATGAGCGAGCTCATCACTCCGCCTCCGCCACCGCCTCCGTGATACTTGGGTGCGTTGTTTATATTTATATTAACCGGTGATGAAGTTGAACCGAATGATGAAAAACCGCTGTTAGGTCTTGAAGCGTTATTAATCTTCGGAGCGGAAAATCCCCCGCCTAAGCCGCCTGCTCCGCCCATACCGCCGAAGCCTCCTAAGCCGCCTGCGCCACCGAAACCGCCCATACCGCCGCCGGTACCTCTGAAACCTGCGGAACCGCCTCTTGAGCCGCCTCTGAAACCGCCGCCTCCCATGCTTGGTCTTCCACCGCGTGAATGTCCTCTGCCGAGTCCTATAGCCATTGCCTTTCCTCCTTAACAAATGATGCAGACCGATATCTGTTATCGATTGTCTTCAAATGTCAAACACTCCATAAATTGTAACATAATTACGTCTTTTTTTAAACAGGATTTTCTTGTTTAGACAGGGTCAAAATCTTGCTATCAGCTTATCTTCCGATACCGAGCATTTCAAGATACTTATCCTGCTTTTCTTCCATCACTTTTGCCTCATCCTCTTCCATGTGATCATATCCTAAAAGATGCAGCATGCTGTGTGCTATAAGAAAAGCATATTCTCGTTTTAATGAATGTCCATACTCTTCTGCCTGAGAAATGATTCTGTCTTTGTTCAAACAGATTTCTCCTAAAATCGTAAGCTCCGTTTCGGGATTAACCGACATTTCCAGATCTTCGACATTAAGATTATCAAAATCCGAAGGTGCCTCCCACTCCAAGTTCGGAAAAGAAAGCACATCCGTTGTTTTGTCGATATCGCGGTATTCTTTGTTGTACTCTTTAACCTCTTCGGAATCCGTGATAAGAATATCGACCTCGCATTCGAAGGGGCAGCCTTCTTTTTCCAGGATTATCCCCGTTACCTCTTCGGCGATTTTTTCTTTGTCAAAATCCGTTTTAAATTCGACGTTTTCTTCGATAACAACCATGTCTTCTATGTCTCCAATTATATTATTATAAATAGTTTATATATATTATTCTTTCCGTAAAATACCTGTCTTTAATTCTTTTTTCGCGAAATATTAAACGCTCTCTTTGACCTCTTCGTCAGCCCACTGGCTCATGTAAAGCTCTTTGTAGAAGCCGCCTGCCTTCATCAGTTCGTCGTGGCTTCCCTGCTCGATAATATTTCCGTCCTTCATAACCAGAATGATATCTGCATTTTTTATGGTCGATAATCTGTGCGCTACGATGAAGCTCGTCTTTCCTTTCATCAGTTTTGCAAAAGCATCCTGAACCTTTAATTCGGTACGGGTATCGATTGAACTTGTAGCCTCGTCGAGGATTAGTATCGGAGGATTTACAAGCATTACTCTGGCGATACACAAAAGCTGTTTCTGGCCGTTTGAAAGATTGCCGCCGTCTTCGCTTATCAACGTGTCGTAACCGTTTGGCATTCGCTCGATGAAGCTGTGTGCGTGGCATTCCCTACAGGCTTTTATGACCTCTTCGTCCGTAAAATCTCTGCCGAGCGTGACGTTGTCTCTTATGGTGCCTTTTCTAAGCCAGGTCTCCTGCAAAACCATTCCGAAATTGTCTCTGTAAGCCACTCTTGTGTAGTCTTTGATATTTTCGTCGTCGATTAGGATTTCGCCTTCTTTAACCTCATAAAAGCGCATTAAGAGGTTAATAAGCGTGGTCTTGCCACAGCCCGTCGGTCCGACGATTGCGATTCGCTTTCCCCGCTCGGTTTTAAGAGAGAAGTTTTCAATGAGTTTCTGCTTCTCGGTGTATGAGAAACTGATGTCTTTAAATTCTATGTGTTCGAAACTTGCCCTGGGTTCGGTCTTTGCGTCTTCTTTTTCTGTGATTTCTTTTTCGTTTAAAAGATCTTTTATTCTCTCGGCACATGCAAGTGCGTTCTGGAACTCGGTTAAAACGCCCGAGATTTCATTGAACGGCTTGGTGTACTGGTTTGCGTACGAAAGGAAAATGGTCAGTGCTCCGACTGAAAGGCTGTCTGATTTTACGATTGCGAGAGCTCCGAAAATCGCTACGCCCGCATAAACCAGCGAATTGACAAATCTCGTCGAAGGATTGGTTAACGATGAGAAGAATGTAGCCTTAAGCGAAGCATCTCTGAACTCTTCGTTCATCTTTTTAAAGCTGTCCATATTTTCGTCTTCTTTGCCGAAGGCACGGACGATTTTCTGGTTTGAAACCATCTCGTTGATAAAAGAAACCTGTGTGCTTCTGGCCTCGGTCTGCTTTTTAAAGAGGTTGAAGGTTCTCTTCGAAATGAATCCCGCAACGAAGAATGAAAGCGGTGTAATAAACACAACAACAAGCGTAATCTTCCAGTTTAAAACAACCATCATAGTAAGTGTGCCGAGTATTGTAAGTACGCCCGTAAACACCTGCGTAAAGCCCATTAAAAGACCGTCCGATAGTGTCTCCACATCGGCTGTCATTCTGGCTACAATGTCTCCCGCGGGATGGGTGTCGGCGTAGGAAACCGGAAGCTTGTGGATTTTTTCCATTACGTCTTTTCTGATAATTGCAACAAGCGATGCCGTTAAGCGGTTGTTGGAAAGACTTAGGAAAAGCTGCGAAACTATCGTAATTGCGATGACGATTAGTGTTTTTATGATAAGTTTCTTAATGCCGTCAAAATCCACGTTGTTCTGCCCTATTACCATGTCAACGCCGTTACCGATTAAGATCGGAATGTAAAGCGTTCCGAGCACGGTTACAAGAGCGGTAAAAATGCTTGTAAAAAGCAGAAACCACTTTTTGAAAACGTATTTAATTATAAAAGAAAATGTCGATTGATTTTTCAATCCGTTTCTCCTTTTAAATTGCCGCTTCGGGGAACTGTGATTTGTAAATTTCTCTGTATACTTCGCAGGATTTTATGAGGTCTTCGTGCTTTCCGCAACCTGCGAGTTCTCCCTCGTCGAGGACGAGGATTTTATCCGCATCCATTATGCTGGCGGCTCTCTGCGAAACG
>JAFYHV010000143.1 GCA_017538995.1 Lachnospiraceae bacterium
CTGTTTTTAAGAGGCTTCTGACCGGGAAAAGAACCAAGAGTTTTTCTCCCCATAACAACTACTTTTCCTGTAGTGGTCTCTCTGAAAAACTTCTGATCGGAAGGAATTCTTACAAGAAGTTCGTTTTTATATCCGATTCCCCAGTTGGAATCAACGCAGACAATTAAATTCATTTTCTTCTCCTTTTATATAGCGATGGGAATATTCTCAATCTGAGGTCCCGTCACATAATTTTCAACCTTTACATCATCTCTCGTGAACTCATAAAAGTCATGAATATCCGGATTTAACCAGAATGTCGGAGCGTCATATGTAGGTCTTTCAATTAATTCTTTTACGAGCGGAATGTGTCTGTCGTAAATATGAGCATCAGCAATTACATGAACAAGTTCGCCCACTCTCATGTCACATACCTGAGCAAGCATATGAACAAGTACGGAATACTGAACAACATTCCAGTTGTTTGCCGCAAGCACATCCTGAGAACGCTGATTTAAAATCGCATTTAATGTAAGCTTGTCGTCGCCCTTCTTCTGAGTTACGTTAAAGGTCATGCTGTAAGCGCAGGGATAAAGGTTCATCTCATGTAAATCCTGATGAACGTAAATGTTGGTCATTATACGACGTGAAAAAGGATTGTTTTTAAGATCGTAGATAACTCTGTCGACCTGGTCCATCATGCCTTCTTTATACTGATGCTTTACGCCAAGCTGATATCCGTATGCTTTGCCGATGGAACCGTTTTCGTCAGCCCACTCATCCCAGATATGACTGTGAAGATCATTGATATTATTGGACTTCTTCTGCCAGATCCATAAAATCTCGTCAGTTGCGGACTTAAGCGCTGTTCTTCTTAATGTAATAAGAGGAAATTCCTTTGACAAATCATATCTGTTAACAACACCGAATTTCTTTATTGTGTAGGCACTAGTGCCGTCTTCCCAGTGAGGTCTTACTTTTTCGCCTTCTGTACTGGTACCGTTCTCAAGAATATCCTTGCACATATTAATGAAAATCTGATCTGCGTAACTCATTTCTTTCCCCTCTCATAAAGCATACATACATGCTGTTTCGTCTGTTTTTTCAACGCTTCCGTTAGTTATGTTAACCAAATCTGCATCTACTTCAGAATACATTTCTTTATCTAAAACTATCGTTATTTCAACGGCATCGGAATATTCGCTGTCCAGAACTTTTATATCTTTATCTCTTAAATAAGAACTGATTCTGGCATCGAAATTATATCCGTATTTGTATTTTACGATTACCGCTTCTGTCTCGTTCTTAAAAGTACTTTTATCGATTGCATCTTTTAGGGCGGCTGAATATGCCCTTACAAGTCCGCCTGTTCCTAAAAGAGTCCCGCCGAAATATCTGGTTACAACGCATAAAATATCAGTCAGGCCTTCTTTTTGAAGAATATCGAGCATCGGTCTGCCGGCTGTACCTGAAGGCTCGCCGTCATCGCTGCATTTAATATCCGAACCGTCATCACCCATTACATAAGCATAGCAGTGATGTTTCGCATCGTAATACTTTTTCTTCTCGGCCTTAATGATTTCAGTCACTTCATCTGCGCTTGTCACAGTAAACAGATGACAGATGAATTTAGACTTTTTTTCTATGTAAATACCTTCTTCGGATTCGACTAATTTTTTCATTTTAACCTCGAAGATAATTCTACCAAAGGGGAACCCTTTTTACAAGATTGAAACCGCCATTTGAAACTATTAACAAATTTCCTATTTTATATTATAATATATATTTGATTTTATATGTGCTAGTGAAATCAAACACCAATATGTTGTGCAATACGACTTGAAAACGCCTTATTTAAGGCTACTTACGAAAGGATACAACATGAACTTTTCCAAGCTTGGAATTAAAAGAACATTAAGACAGATGCGTTCAAAAGGTATTAAAGTTGCCAATCTTTTTAAGGTGTCTGCTCTTGAATTAATATTTATCGGATTTATCATCGGCTGTGTGCTTCTTTTATGCGTCGGCTTAGGCGCATTTAACGGAGTTCTGGCAAGTGCGCCCTTGGTCGATATGTCAGACCTTAAACCCAAAGGATACGCTTCGGTTGTATATGACAGCGAAGGTCATGAAATGACCAAACTTGTTTCGGCTAATGCTAACAGAAGTTATGTTGGTATTGATAAGATTCCTCAGGATCTCTGCGATGCTTTTGTTGCTATCGAGGACGAACGTTTTTACGAGCATAACGGTATTGATATCAAGGCTATTGTCCGTGCGGGATTTGAAGGCATCAAAAACGGTCTTCATTTCAGCCAGGGTGGTTCAACCATCACTCAGCAGGTTATCAAAAACAACGTATTTGACGAAACCTGGGTAACCGAAACAAATCAGGTTAACAGATTTAAGAGAAAAATTCAGGAACAGTATATCGCAATCGATACCGAGAAAAAGATGTCCAAGACTGAGATTCTTGAGTATTACTTAAATACCATCAACCTCGGTCAGAATACTCTTGGTGTTCAGGCAGCTTCTCAGAGATATTTCGGAAAGCCTGTTTATCAGCTCACCTTATCGGAGTGTGCCGTATTGGCAGGTATTACCCAGAACCCTTCCAAGTACAACCCTATTTCACATCCTGATAATAATGAAGAAAAAAGAGCGACTGTTCTTAAATATATGTACGAGCAGGGCTATATTACAAAAGATGAATGGACCGAAGCGCTTGCTGACGATGTATATTCCAGAATCAAAAAGAATAATGAAGTCGTTGCTTCAAAGAGCATTAACTCATATTTTGTTGACGAACTTACAGATCAGGTTACCAAGCATTTAATCGAAGTCGCAGGTTATACCGATAAGCAGGCATACGATCTGCTTTATTCCGGCGGTCTTAAAATTTATTCTACTCAGAATCCCGAGATTCAGGGTTACTGCGATGAAGTTTTCGGTAACGAAGAAAGCTATGCAGGTAAAACCAAATATCTTTTGGACTATAAGTTAACCGTAGATAAAGCTAACGGTGACGTGGTAAACCACTCTACCGAAATGTTCCAGAGTTACTTCAAAGAGTTTAACAAAGATTTCAATCTTATTTACAATTCAGAAGAAGAAGCTTTGGCAGCTATCGAAGAATACAAAGCTGCAGTTATGGAAGAAGGCGATGAGGAAAGAGCCGAAACCTATAATCTCGTTCCCCAGCCTCAGGCATCCATCACCGTTATGGACCAGCATACAGGATATGTTCTTGCCATGGTCGGCGGACGTGGTGAAAAAATCGCAAGTAAAACTCTTAACAGAGCTTCAGATACAATGAGACAGCCGGGTTCAGTATTTAAAGTGCTTTCAACCTACGCTCCAGCTATTGATTCAGGCGAATTCACATTAGCTGACGTTCAGGACGATGCTCCTTTTACATACAAAAACGGACGTCCTATTTCAAACTGGTACGGACAGAATTATCGTGGAGTATGTTCATTACGAACAGGTATTAAGGATTCACTTAATATCGTAACCGTAAAAGTATTAACTCAGATCGGTCCTCAGGCAGGTTATGACAAACTGATTGATTTCGGTTTCACAACACTTGTAGACAGAGAAGTAACCAGAGACGGTCAGGTTATGTCAGATATCAACCAGGCTCTCGCTCTTGGCGGTATTACACACGGTGTAACAAATATGGAAACAAATGCTGCATATGCAAGTATCGCTAACGGCGGTATTTACAATCAGCCTCTTTTATATTCAAAGGTTACAGATGACGAAGGTAATATAATTCTCGACAGTTCAATGTTTGAACAGAAAAGAGTCTTAAAAGAAACCACTGCATTCCTTCTTACAAGCGCTATGCAGGACGTTATCAGAAACGGTACCGCACATATGGTTGATTTCGGAAATATGTCTATTGCCGGCAAAACCGGTACCACATCATCATATAACGATATCTGGTTTGCAGGTTATTCGCCTTACTACACCGCTACCGTATGGGTTGGTTTTGACAATAACGTAGACCTCGGCAAAGACCAGCATGATATCGCTAAATATCTTTGGAAAGAATGTATGGCAAGAATCCATTCGAATCTTCCTAACGCATCTTTCGATATTCCTAACGGTATTACAACCCGTGCTATCTGTTCAGAGTCAGGTAAGATACCCAATGAAGGCCTCTGCGACGACCATATAAGAACAGAATACTTCGAGGTCGGTACGGAGCCCACCGAATACTGTGATGTGCATTACAAAGGCATTATATGCGCTTACGACGGCAAGATTGCCTGTGAAACATGTCCTTTCGCTGTAGAAGGCGTTGCTACTCTTCCTCTCAAGGAATCAGAGGCTCTTGATTACGGCAAGAACAATGTTGAAGATAACCACTGTATGCACAATTCAGCGTTCTATGCTCAGGAGAACTATCAGGATATCTTAAATGCCCAGATGTGGGAAATTCAATCCAGACAGTAATTAAGAATATAAACTAAAAAAGATTCGGATTTATTCCGAATCTTTTTTTATTGTTTGTTTCATTTTTATCTAGTCTTCAGAAGACTCTTCAGAATTTTCATTGTTCTCTGTTTCTTCGCTTTCAAGTGCAGATGCATCATTTGAAGAATTATCTAATTCCACATATTCCTCATATACACCTAAATCATTTAAGAACATCGGAACGATTTCAACATATTCTGCGTAAACATAAGCAGGCTTTCCGTCGTATTCAATCTTAATCCATTCGGAGGTTTCTCCTGAGATAATTTTGAAATCATATCCTTTATACGCCGAACCGAGACGCTCATAATCTGTTCCCGGGCCCGATCTGATATTTACATTGTCTTCAATTAATCTTGCACGATTATGAATATCAAGCTGTACGACTTTATCCTGGCTTTCTTCTTTTTCCTTAACCTGCATCTGTATTTCTTCCATATCGACCTTTTCTTTAACAGGAAGATAATAATTGGTGTCTTCTTTTACCACTGCAGGTCTGGTTGCTATTTTTACAACACAAAAGATAATTGCAATAGAAAGACAGATAATAACGCCATACATGATAGAAGTTCGTGACTTTTTATCCAGTAATGACATTTAAGTTTACCTGTAATAAATATTTAATTACTGCTTTGTTGCATAGAAAGCTATTTCTTCGGTATAAGGAGTTTCCATATCGCCGTACTTAAAAGAAATAGTCATGTTTCCGGAAATATAATCTCCGTCAGCAACACCTACAATATCAATTGTATAAGTACCTGATGTATCTTCAAATCCGAATAAAGAATTTGAAAGATAACCGTTTAAATCGGTATCGGTAACAGAAAGGCTGTAAGTACCATTGTCTTTAACTATAATATCTCCGCCTTCATATTTACCCTTTGCATAATCGCTGTAAGTAATGAATGTCTTGTTGTTAAATCTCTGATATCCGAGATAATCGCCCATATTAACGATCAAATCCCAAGCTGCGGGAGTTGTGTCAGAATCCTCATAAAGAGAAATTGCAAAATCGTCATAAGAATTGTCTGTATAAAGATCTGTAACGTCAATAGTAACACCGTTTTCTGCAAGATAATCAGCAAGTTCCTGTGAACCGTATGTATTAACCACCTGACTTGTACCTGCATAATCACCATAATATGAAGATGACATTGTGTAATCATTATTAGGCGTTGCTGTTCCTGTAAGTTTATCCTTAAATACAAAGAAAGCAATTAATCCACCGATTACAAGTAAAAGAACAAGGAGTAAAACGATAACTACAAAGATAATAGCAGCGATGAGACATCCTTTTCCTTTTTTCTTGGGCTTGTCTGCTTTTTCTTTTTTCTTCTTTTCTTTCTTATCTGCGACAGGAGCTGCAGGAGCAGGAGCGGGTGCAGGTGCAGGCTGAGGTTCAACTGCAGGTGCAGGTGCGGGCTCTTCAACTACAGGAGCGGGTGCTGGTGCAGGCTGAGGTTCAACTGCAGGTGCAGGTGCGGGCTCTTCTGCTACGGGAGCGGGTGCAGGTTCTTCTGCCTTAACTTCTTCTATAACTTCAGCTACAGGAGCAACAGCCTCTTCTTTAACCTCGGCAACAGCTTCTGCAACTTCTTCTTTCTTCTCTTCTACAGTTTCAACAACTTCTTCCTTAACTTCGGTAACTGTTTCAACTGCTTCTTCCTTAACTTCTTCTACAGTCTGAGTAACCTCTTCTTTAACTTCAGTTGCTGTTTCAACTGCTTCTTCTTTAACCTCTGCTGCAGCTTCTGCAACTTCAGTTTTTACTTCTTCTACTGCTTCTGCAACAACCTTGGTTCCGCAGTTAGAACAAAACTGAGCGCCGTCTGCAAGTTTGGTTCCGCAAGTACTACAATACATAACAATTCTCCTTTACCCATAATATAGCGAAATCGTTCATTTTAAATTGATTACGCTTATTTTTTCACAAATTTTATTATACCATTTCAGACACTTCAAATACAACTCTAAATGAAACTATTTTATTGACAAATTTTATACGCTTATGATAATATATATCACGTTGCAAATGCTGCTATGGCTCAGTAGGTAGAGCGTCGCATTGGTAGTGCGGAGGTCACGGGTCCGATTCCCGTTAGCAGCTCTCGCGTTAAGCACAAGTAAAATAAAAATCAAAAAGCGCACCTCAAGTTTGCTTGAAAGGTGCGCATTTTTTATTTTTATTTGACGCCGCTCGCGGTGAAATAAATGCGTTAGCATTTATGAATGCGCGAGCAACTTGTGCTTAACGCTCGAATAATGAGCGAGCGCCTCGTGCTTTACTTCAGCTCTACCTTATCCCAGGAATCTGCAGGTACAAATGCAATGTATGTCTTACCTGTGTTAAGTTCAATTTCATCACCTGATGATTTGTAGTAATAATGAGTGATACCTTCGGGTGTCGCCTTTGACCAAGTAATGGGAACTGCGATACCTCTGGATAAATAATATCCTTCATGTGATGTGGAATCTGTAACGTTATATGTAAGATATCCGTTAACGTCTAACTGTGTGAAAGAAATGCATTCAAGGATTACATTTGTGAAGCTTGTTATCTCTCCGTCAAGAGCATCGATGTGAGCCTTGTCGTATTCGTAATACTCGTATACTTTCTTATCAGCGTTATACTTAAGCTGAGTTTTGTTGTGAGGGAAAGGTAAATCAACATCAACAACTTTCTTTCCGTCTTTGTTATCTTCTATCTTGTTGTCGCCCTTAGGAGCAAATTCCCAGTGCTTGCCTTCATAATACTTGTTATATTCAACAGAATATCCGGCCTTTTCGATTCTTTCACCCAAACCGCTGAATGATTTGCCTGTATTGGGATTGGTATATGACTCGTATGTTACATATTCGGTGAATTCCGAAGGCTTGCCGTTTGAATATCTTGCAAAACCGCCTGAAAGGTTGTTGCAGTAAGGCATTCCGATATAGTTATCGATATAGAAAGGTCCGCCATCGTGAACAAGGATTGCGTTCCATTCACCTGAAAGCATTACGTTTGTTGTACGTGTACTTCTGATACTTCCGAACTGCTCTATCTTTTCATAGTCCTTAACAAGGCACATGAGTCTGGTAATTCTTCCGTTAGCGGTTGAATTCATAAGTTCGTATACAACATCTGCCTGATTGACTCCATAGTGATCAAGAGCGGTAAGCTCATTATCGACCATAATTGCTACGGGTCTCTGCTTTTCAAGTTTCTCGTCAATCCATTCGTTTGTAAGTTCGCTTCTTACAAAACCTTCCTTGGTTTCTTCGTAAGTATCTTCTTCTTCAGACTCTTCCTCAACGGGAGTAATGATATCCGATTCAATTGTAACAACTGTTACAGGCTCTTCTTCCTCGGGAAGTCCTGTTAAATCAGGATCCTTTTTACATGCAATAGAAAATGCAAGGATTGAAATCATACTTGCGGATAAAGCCGCGATGGTTGTGATCTTCTTTAAATTCATAAAGCTATCCTTTCAACATAAAACTTTGTGTAATAAAACACCCATAAATTATATCACTTATATATCCAAAATAAAAGATTTTTCGCTATTTAGTCATTAAACTGTCCGTATCTTTCTTTTTCGTACAAAGAATTAAGTTCGAAAATATCTTCATTCATTAGTTTTTGTATATCTTCGGCTCGCTCATGCGGGGTATGGTGTTTTTTCAGTTCGTAACCCTTTTTGATATTTTTCTCAATAGCCTTCTTGTATATTCTTCTAATCTTCGAAAGTTTTTCCTTTTTCACGTTTCTTTTACGAACAATCTTTTCTCTGATTTCTATCATGCCTTCATCTTCGATTGTCTGAGTCTGAATCTCTTTTCGGACAGACAGGGATTTTATGACAGAAATCATGATCTTGACAAACACAAACAATAATACTAGCGCAAGAAAAACAAAGATTATTACCGAAATAATATTAAATACAGGATTGGCAGCACTGTCAGTTACCTCAGGCTCTTCCATTATGGCTACAGGGATTTCTTCATCAGACCTTATAAGCAGATCAAATACCCATCCTATAAACTTAAGAACATATCTGAGAACAAATCTTAATCCGGCTGCAAATTTATCATATAAGAAAAGTGCTAAGCTATCCAGCTTTTCAATTTTGGCAACTACCATTATCACAAAAGACATTACGATAAAAGGAATTGCCAGCTTGGAATCGTTTCGAAGCATATCATCGAGAGGCATCTTTTCGTTGTTTTTTCTCTCAATGGATAATAAATGTGCATTTGAGAAGAAAAGTCTGAAATAATACAGCATAACAAATGCCACACCTATTACAAAATATGCAAACATGGTTGTTCTTAACGAAAGAATGTCCGCAACAAGATATCCGATTGCAGGAAGCAGTACCAGAACTACTCCGACGTATTCAAATCCCTGACCCTGAGCTTTAAAATAGCTCCTCATATTCGTAATAAATACGATAAATAAAACAAATGCAAAAGCCATTTTCTGAAGCGGATCAATCGGAACGAATATAATACCCAGAACAAGGAATGCATGCGTTAAACCATAAACGGCAAAATTATTCAAAAATGATTTCATTTTACCGAATATCATTCTGATAGCCAGTGAGAACAAAAGCATGATAACAGTTCCGGCCGGCAGGACGAAATTAAAAGGTACTTTATACATTACATCCCAGATTTCGACCACTGAAATGTAAATCAGAATAACCATTATGAAATTGGCGGCTTCAGCCAGATTGTAATATCTTCTACTTTTCATAATTTATTACCCATTTAAAGGTATCGTTTCCGTTTTCAGCAAAAGGAGTAATATCCGCATAATCAAAATCCGGAATAATAAGGCTTACATTGAGGCCTTCTCTTTTAAGCTCATAAAATATATCCGCAAAATCATTTTTCCTGTAATTGGAAATAAGAATATAATCATTGTCGGCTTCGCGGTCTATATGCTCTTCTATAAGGTCCACAAATGATGTACACACATCCTTTACCTGTATTCTTGCAAGCGCCATATCGATATTTCTTACATGACCGTCATCGCAACCTGCATCAACACCGATAGGCTCTTCTGTTTCATAATCGGTTCCGTTGGAATACAAAGCAGTAGGAATCTGCTCGCCTACAAAATAATCCGCTAGACATGAAGCGATTTTAATAGACCATTCAGCGAGTTCTTCTGCGTTTCTTATTAAGTTCATATCAAGGTTAAGGAGAATAACCACATGCTTTGTATTGGTTGAATTGAATGTGTTTACATGAAGTAAATCACTCTTTGCGGTTGCTTTCCAGTTAATATGGTTCATCGGATCGTACGGCTGGTACTCTCTGATAGAAGAAAACTCAAAAGGATCTTCGTTGATTTTAATTCTTTTAACAACATCACCCGTAAATCTGATAATATCGTCGTTTATGTTTTCCCTTCTGATTCTTGCAGGAAGCACAAGTACA
Source organism: Lachnospiraceae bacterium (assembly GCA_017538995.1). GTDB lineage: Bacteria > Bacillota > Clostridia > Lachnospirales > Lachnospiraceae > UBA3766. The sequence goes on from JAFYHV010000143.1 coordinate 9,889, forward strand.
GTTGAATATTCTTCGGATGTGGCAAAATTGCTCTTATCCATAAAAATATCTTTACAGATAATATCGATGGAGGTGATTTTGTATTCACCTCTTTTAGAAGCCTGGAAGGCATATTTTCTGGTGATTATCTGAAAAGGTCTGCATGTAAAATAATCGTTTCTGTAATACTGGTCAGTTACGGCGGAGTTCTTTTCCTTGGGGAAAATAAAAGTTCTGGTAATGGAGAATTTAAGCTGTAAAACAGGCAATAAAAGAGCCTTGTCGTTTTTTATGACTTCGACAAGCGCATTTTTATCGCCCTCTCTTACGACAGGTTCTTCAAAATCAATATCAACTTGTAATCCTTTCAACCAGTTCTTTTTGTAAACTCTTCTCTGAATGAGAAACAAAATCAAACCGATTGCAAGCACTAAAAGCAATCTCATTGGTTAACTCCGGATTATTGTTGATTAAATTCCTCGCTGGGAACTTCCACACGGCTTACAAGAGCATTCAAATACTGTTCCTTGGATGTACGGTCTTTTCTGTTGATGAAAAGAATTCTGTGCATAAGAACGGGAACAATAAGGTTCTTAATATCGTCAGGAAGCACATAATCTCTTCCGTCGATAAGTGCAGATGTCTTTGCTGCTTTTAAAAGAGCCAGCGTACCACGTGGACTTACGCCCATATATGTACCGGAATCCGCTCTGGTTACTTCGCACACTCTTGCGATGTATTTGATTAAATCCTGATGGATTTTTACTTCTTTTAGGAGGCTTCTGATTTCGATAATGTCATCTGCTTCAATAACATTGCCTAAGGTCTCCAAAGGCTCATCGTTTTCGAATCTGTTGAGCATCTTAACTTCTTCTTCGAGTGTCATATTACCGATGGTTAATTCCATCATAAATCTGTCGAGTTCGGCCTCGGGAAGAGGGAAAGTACCTGCGGTCTCAACAGGGTTCTGCGTAGCGATTACAAAGAAAGGCGATTCAAGCTTTCTGCTCACACCGTCTACGGTAACCTGTCTCTCCTGCATTGCTTCAAGAAGTGCGGACTGGGTTCTGGGTGTCGCACGGTTAATTTCATCCGCAAGCAAAATGTTTGTAATAATGGGGCCGGGAACAAAATTGAATTTCTCGCTCTGTCTGTTATATACGTTAAGACCAATGATATCGGCAGGAAGCAAATCGGGAGTAAACTGAATACGGCTGAACTTTGCATTAATGGACTGTGACAAAGACTTCGCAAGCATGGTTTTACCTGTGCCTGGAAGATCTTCAAGAAGCACATGTCCATCAGCGATAAGGCAAATCAGCACATTTCTGACAGTTTCGTCTTTTCCGACTATTACCTTTCCGATGTTCTCTTTGATTAAATCGACTTTAGCTTTTGCTTCTGCAATATTCATAGCTCATTTCCTTTCCTTTTAAGTGAGTTTATTAAATATCTTGCGTAAACGGATACATTTACAATATTGTTATCGGCATTTCTTTGCAATATATTGATTTCAATTAAAAAAGTCATACTTGCAATATCTTACTGCAAATATGACATATTTTAACAATAAAAACAACCGATATTTTATACTAAATTACTCGATAAATGACATAATTATTCAATATATAGTATTAATTAGGTAAAAATAACCCATATATTTGTTTATATAATGGCATTTTGCCAAAACGCTCATAAAAAAGTGAACAAAAGCTTATTTGTCGTCTATAAACATAGCGTCGCCGAATGAAAAGAATCTGTATCTTTCTTTTACGGCTTCTTCATACGCTCTTAAAACATTCTCTCTTCCTGCAAGTGCGGAAACAAGCATAATAAGTGTCGACTCAGGCAGATGGAAGTTTGTAATTAGGCAGTCTAAAACCTTAAACTTATATCCGGGATAAATAAAGATACTTGTATCCCTGCTCTCTGCTCTTACCGTTCCGTCATCATCCGCTGCGGATTCAATGGTACGGCAGCTCGTGGTTCCGACACAGATAATTCTGCCACCATTCTTCTTGGCTTCATTAATCGTATCAGCGGTTTCCTTGGTAACCTGATACCATTCGGAATGCATATGATGATCAAGGATATTATCTTCTTTTACGGGTCTGAATGTTCCGAGACCAACATGTAAAGTTACATATGCTATCTTTACGCCCTTATCTTCTATTCTTTTAAGAAGTTCATTCGTAAAATGAAGTCCCGCCGTCGGAGCAGCTGCAGAACCGTCGTATTTCGCATATACGGTCTGATATCTGTTCTTATCCTGAAGTTTATGTGTTATATACGGAGGAAGCGGCATTTCTCCAAGCTTATCTAATATCTCTTCCCAAATTCCGTCAAACTCAAATCTTATGATACGGTTGCCTTCTGGAGTTATGTCAACCACTGTACTTTTTAATATACCGTCACCATAAGAAAAAGTATATCCGATTTTAGCTTTCTTACCGGGTTTAACCAGGCATTCCCAGTCTGTATCGGATAGTCTTTTAAGTAACAGAAACTCTACACTGGCTCCTGTGCCTTCTCTCACACCGAATAATCTCGCAGGAATAACCTTGGTGTTGTTAAGTACAAGGCAGTCACCTGGATTAAGGTAATCAATGATATCGCTGAAATGATGATGCGAAAATTCACCGGTATATTTATTCAGTTTAAGTAATCTCGATGAAGAACGGTCTGCCAGAGGGTCCTGAGCAATCAGTTCTTCGGGAAGATCGTAGTAAAAGTCAGATTTCTTTAATTCCATATTACATGTTCTTCAAGAATGAAATGTATCCGCGATAAGTCTCGTAAATATCGGCCTTGCTGGTAGCTTCGTAAGGTGCATGCATATTAAGAACCGCTACACCGCAGTCGATAACGTTCATGCCGTATTTTGCAAGCATATAAGCGATGGTTCCGCCGCCGCCAAGATCTACCTTACCAAGTTCTGCGAGCTGGAAGTCTACATTATCTTTTGCAAAAATGCTTCTTAACGCACCAAGGTATTCAGCATTAGCGTCATTAGAGCCCGATTTACCTCTGGAGCCTGTGAATTTGCAAAGCACCATTCCTTTTCCGAGATAAGCAACATTCTTCTTGTCAAAGCTTGATGCATATGAAGGATCGAATGCACTTGAAACATCACTTGAAAGCATATTTGAATTTGCAAGCATTCTCTTTAATTTAATCTCAGAATAATCATCACAAAGATTTAAAAGTTCAGCCATTACATTTTCGAATAACTGTGACTGCATTCCTGTAGCACCTACGGAACCGATCTCTTCTTTGTCTGTAAGAATACATACTGCGGTTCTTTTAACCTTTTTAACCTTAAGCATTGATTTGTAAGAAGGGAATGCGCACACTCTGTCGTCCTGACCGTAACCAAGAACCATTGAGCGGTCTAAGCCTGCTTCTCTTGCTTTACCTGCAGGAACGATTTCAAGTTCCGCCGAAAGGAAATCTTCTTCCTCAATATCATAATATTTCTTTAAGATATCAAGAACAGACTTCTTAACCGCTTCTTTTTCTTCTTTATCTTCTTTTACGGTCTTTGCATTGGTTTTCTTATCTTCTTTTGCTGCAGGCTTATTGCCGATGATAATATCAAGAGCTTCGCCTTCGATTACTTTAGCTGCTTTCTTTTCAAGCTGTTCCTGTGAAAGATGAATTAAAAGATCCGAGATAAAGAATACGGGATCGGTATCTTCTTCGCCAAGATTGATGATTGCTGTTGTGCCGTCCTTTTTGGCAACTACGCCGTGAATTGCAAGGGGAATGGTTACCCACTGATACTTCTTAATACCGCCGTAATAATGCGTATCAAGATAAGCGATTCCGCTGTCTTCATATAAAGGATTTGCCTTAATATCAAGGCGGGGCGAATCGATGTGAGCGCCGAGGATATTTACACCGTCTTCAAGCTTGTCGCTTCCGACATTCATCATGATGATGGACTTGTTCATCTTAACGGCATAAACCTTATCGCCGGCTTTTAGCTTCTTTCCTGCTTTGATTGCATTGTTAATATCGATATATCCTTCTTTTTCAATATCATTAACAATCTTTTCTACGCATTCTCTTTCGGTCTTACACTCGGATATAAAATTGATATAATCACTCGTAAAAGATTCGAGTTCTTTTAACTGAGTTGCATTGTACTTATTCCATACACATTTATTATCCATGGTTTTCCCTCCGTAATCTCTCTATTTCCCGTTCATCATTTATTCTATCTATTTCTTTTATTTCTTCTTCCTTTTTTCGCTTATTTTTATTCTTTGATTGGACAATCAGAACTACTATAATTGTCGCAACAATTAGAAGCATCGTTAAAATCGAAAGAACTATAGCACCGTCAATGATCAATCCGACGAAAAGAAATATTTCCCATCCGAAGAAAAGCATTAGAATTACTTCTTCCGTGCCTAAATTGCCATTGGCCAAAACCTGAATAAATAAAATAACGGATAAAACAGTAAACATATTTTTAACTTCTTATATCAACATCCAGTTTATACTTAAGGTTACCGAGAATCTTCTTAACATACTTATCTACAGAGTCTGCCTCGAAGTCTTCTTCACCGGGAGTAAATGTAATAGAAAATGCAAGGCTCTTCTTGTCGGAAGGAATATTTTCACCTTCGTAAATATCGAAGAGTTTAACATTTGTAACATACTTGCAGGCACCCTTAATAGTATCTTCAACGCTGCCACAAGAAACATCCTTGTTCATAAGAAGTGCAAGGTCTCTGTTAACAGATGCGAACTTTGATAAAGGCTTGAATGATGCCTTTGTATCAAGTGCATAGAGATAATCAAGATCAATCTCTAATATATAAGCAGCAGTTCTTAAATCAAGTTTCTCTGCCACTTCGTAAGCAACCTTTCCAAGATAACCGATTACGTTGTCGCCTTCTTTGATGGCTGCTGTCTGATAAGGATGAAGGAATGTCTTTTCTGCAGGCTCATATTTAAATTCTGTGAAGAATGAATCAGCTACTGCATTTGCAATTCCCTTAAGTGAATAGAAATCATATTTATCACCGAAGATTGCAACACAGAGTGTCTGCTTTTCTTCAGGATACTCGGTTAAAGGAAGGCTCTTGGGGATGAATCTTGAAGCAACTTCGTAAAGTTTGCCTTCGAGATTGCCCTTCTTCTGGTTTCTTGAAACTGCATGAAGCATTGAAGGAGCCAGAGTTGTTCTCATAACCGACAAATCTTCGTTAATAGGATTTAAAATCTTAATTGCTTTTCTCTCTTCTGCATCTTCAGCAAAGTTAAGAAGATTGAAATCAGAAGGTGAAATGAATGAATAATGGATACATTCATAAGCACCCTTTGCGCAAAGATCCTTTTTAAGCTTAAGTTCTTTTTTCTGCTTAGCGTTAAGACCGCCCATGGTAACCTGAGCATCGGGAAGAAATGTATCTACGATATGGTCGTAACCGTACATACGTATAACTTCCTCAGCTACATCGGGATAGCTTTCCATGTCTTCTCTGTATGCGGGAATCATAAGTGTAAGCTCGTCGCCGTTAACCTTGGGATCAAATGAAAGGTTCTTTAAGATTCTTATAATATCATCTGTAGGAACTTCGATACCGAGTACTCTGTTAACCTTTGCAATGCTTACTTTCATTTCCTTAGGTTCAATAGAGTTGCCTGTATTTACATCAACATGAGTAGAGGAAACCTTGCCGCATTCAAGCTCTTCCACAAGGTGAAGTGCTCTCTTCATTGCGTTGAATGTAGAATATTCGTCAACACCCTTTTCATATTTTGCGGATGCATCCGTTCTCTTACCTAATGCTCTTGAAGTCTTTCTGATGTTGTCTCTTGCAAACTTTGCGGACTCGAATAAAACTTCCTTTGTGGTATCTCTGATCTCGGAATTAAGACCGCCCATAACACCTGCGATTGCAACAGGCTTAACACCGTCACAGATTACAAGGTTGTTTGTAGTGAGTTCATATTCCTGCTCATCAAGAGTAACAATCTTTTCTTTATCTTCAGCACGTCTTACAACGATTTTGTTTCCTTCAATATAATCGCAGTCGAAAGCATGCATGGGCTGACCCATTTCAAGAGAAACATAGTTTGTAATATCAACCATGTTTGAAATAGGCATCTGTCCGACAAGTGCAAGTCTTCTCTGCATCCAGAGAGGTGACTCTTTAATAACTACATCATGAACATAATGTCCGATGTATCTGGGGCAGATATCGGGAGCCTTAACTTCTACGGTGAAACCTTCTTTTACGGAAGCATCGGGTGTGAAATCAAGAGCAGGTGCTTTGTATTCTCTGTTTAAAACGGCAGCAACTTCTCTTGCGATACCTGTGATACACTGACAGTCAGGTCTGTTTGCAGTAATTGAAACATCGAAGAGATAATCATCAATGCCTACGATGGGCTTAATGTCTGCTCCGACTTCTGCATCATCAGCAAGTAAAAGAAGTCCGTTATATGAAGCGCCGGGATACATACCGTCTGCTACACCGATTTCAATGCCTGAACAGAGCATACCCTGTGAATCATATCCGCGAAGTTTGCCTGCTTTAATCTTCATAACGCCTTCAACGGTTTTATGGTCCTTTGCAGTTGCATATACGCTTGCGCCGTCTAATGCTACAGGGAATTTCTTGCCTGCTTCTACATTGTCTGCACCACAGCAGATCTGGAGTAATTCAGGTCCGCCTACATCAACTTTACATACATGAAGATGTGTGTCGGGAATGGGCTCACATTCTTTTACGAGGCCTACTACTACGCCCGAAACATCCTTGCCTACTTCAATTACTTCTTCTACTTCAAAACCGCATGAGAAGAGTTTTTCCTCGAGCTCTGCGGGAGTAATATCTTTTATATCTACATATTCGTTTAACCAGCTTAAAGGTACTAACATAATAATCTCCTTTTCTATATCGGTCTTTTAGTTATCATCAATCTGCTTAAGTACATTCAGATCGGATTCAAATAACAGCTTGATATTGTTGATGCCGTATTTAAGCATTGCTGTTCTTTCAATACCGATACCAAAAGCAAGACCTGAATATTCGTCTGAATCAATACCGCAGTTTTCAAGTACCTTTTTATTAACGATACCTGCACCTAGAATCTCTATCCAGCCTGTTCCCTTGCAAAGCTTGCAGCCCTTACCGCCACATTCGAAGCAGCTAACGTCTACTTCAACGGAAGGCTCTGTGAACGGGAAGTATGAAGGACGAAGTCTCGTAGTTGTTTCTTCGCCGTAAATCTTTTTAACGAACACATCAAGCATACCCTTAAGGTCGCAAAGTGTAATCTTCTTATCTACTACAAGACCTTCCATCTGTGTGAACATCGGTGAATGAGTAGCATCATCGTCGCTTCTGAATACCTTACCTGGTGATAAAATCTTAATGGGCGGCTTGGTATTTTCCATTACATGGATCTGACCTGAAGATGTCTGTGTTCTTAATAGAAACTCAGGCGATAAATAAAATGTATCCTGCATATCTCTTGCCGGATGATCCTGAGGAGTATTTAAAGCCGTGAAGTTGTAGTAATCGTTTTCGATTTCCGTTCCTTCGTAAATGGTAAATCCCATACCTGCGAAAACATCGATGAGCTGATTTCTCATCTGAGTGATAGGATGAAGATTTCCCTTAGGCTCGCATTCGGCATCTATGGTAACATCTATCTTTTCTTTCTCATATCTTTCTTTTAATTCCTTTGCCTTCATCTTGGCATCGAGGTCTTCAAACACTTCGGTAGCCCAGTTTTTAAGTTCATTAACCTGCTTACCAAACTCTGCTTTTTCCTCGTTGGGAATGTTTTTCATCTCTTTCATGAGCTGACCGATTTTGCCGGTTTTAGAATCAAGAAACTGCTTTCTTAACTCAAACGCAGTTGCTCTCGAAGTAGCCTGATTCTCAATACCGTCAAGAATCTCCTGTTTGATGGATGTTAATTTCTCGTTCATTTGAATCTCCTTTAAATAATCTAAGGTTTAAAAAAAGCCCCATATAAAGCATATGCTTTACATGGGACGTAATATACGCGGTACCACCCAAATTCCTTTTATATATCATAAAAGGCACTCAATTAGTTATCGTACTGACTAACGTGCAGACCTACTCGTTGCCTTTCAGAATGCAGACTCCGGTGTGAAATTAATCTTTTATCATTGTCTTAAGAAAGCTTTCAGCGCCTCACTTTCTCTCTCTGGAAGAATAATAAAGACTTTTGCACCATCTATGCCGTATTAAATTCAAAATTTATTATATTAGCAAATAATCCATAAAGTCAATAAGAATTATTCTATTTCGACTTCGGGAGGTTTGTTCTTTTCTTTTTCTTTCTTGTTAAAGTAAACATTTATGATTCCGCCGTACATAAAGAGCACTGACAGAGTGTAAACCCAGATAAGCATAATGATGACCGTTGCCATCGAGCCGTAAAGGTTAAATGTCGAATAATTCATCAGGTAGAAGTTAAACGCAAAGTTAAAAAGCGTCCATGTAGTACCCGTAAAAAGAGCTCCTCTCCACTGCTTTCTCGGTCTTGTTTTCTTGTCGGGAACCCATGCATATACAAATGTAAGTAAAAATGCATAGAAAATCCACTGAAGCAGGAAACGCAGATTAAAGATTGCTTCCAGCCATCCGAAATGGAAGCCGAAATATACTCCGAGCAAATCGTAAATGTAGTTGATGAACACTACAACCGCAACCATGATTACAATCGCTACCGCCAGTATCAGTGAATATACAATTGCTTTTAATCGTAAAAGAATAAAATTCGAAAGTTCAGCACATCCGTTAATTACATTAAGTCCGCTCTTAATGCCCTGTATACCTTTTGCGGCAGACCATAAAAGAATTAAAGTTGTAATAGAGAGAATTGCAGGCGAATGGCCGTATAACTGCTTAATAATATTCAAAGTAAGCGAGTCGAGTGCTTCGGGAAGAACTTTCGCAAGGAAATCAAGTACACCTTCCTGTGTAAGAGGCGTAAAAGGAATTATAGAAAAAACTAAAAGAACGGTCGGAAATATTGCAAGAAATACAAAAAAGGCAACACTCGATGCAAACAGTCTCGCATTGGTTTGCCGATAAAGCATAGATATTTCCATGTAACCGTTAAAAAAAGCTTTAATCTTCTTCATAATAAACAACCCGAAACATGATCTCGTATTTTGACTCCTAGCGAAAAGCTAGGTGGGTGTCCGCAAATATATTTCTGCCTTCCAACGGATAGAGCTTAAATTGGCCTGACATAGATATAAAGATATAAGAATCCCGTTTAAAGTGATGTAGGGTCAAAATAACAAGTCGTCATATTTCAGGTGCTTTTATTATACCTTAAATACGGTTAAAAATCAAGTGGACCAGACGGGGGTCGAACCCGTGTCCAAAAGCAAATTCCCTCTCCTTCTCCTATCACAGTCAATCATCAGAATTCCCTTCCCTAAGAGATGCTTGACAATCTCTTAAAGTCGGTAGTCCCAAATACGCCCGTCAAGCCGGGACAAGCTTAACGTCGTTTCCTGTCGGTAAATGATGCCCTAAGATATCAAGACAGGTACTGATACCACGGACACACTGCGATTAGGCAGCGAAAGCTAATGTTTTATTATCAGCGTTTATATTTAGGTTTGTGAACTGACGCGTCACGGACGGATAGCTTCTAAAGGTGCATTACCCCTGTCGAAACCAGTACTGGCCCTTATTAAATTGTGAAGGTTCATCCAATATTTATATCGGATTTTCTTTTATAAAATAAACATTTTTTAAATGATTATTTTCAGTCATACTGCGAATTCTTGAATTCTCTTCTGGTCTCGCGTTCATAGTCTTTCTTTGCGATAGCATCTCTCTTATCGTAAAGTTTCTTACCTCTGCAAAGACCGAATTCCATCTTCGCCTTGCCTTTCGAGAAATATACTTTCAAAGGAATTAATGTATAACCTTTTTCTTTTATCTTTCCCGTCAGTTTCATGATCTCCGATTTGTGGATTAAAAGCTTTCTGGTACGAAGCGGATCTCGGTTAAATATATTACCCTTTTCGTAAGGAGAAATATTCATTCCGTATACGAAGATTTCGCCGTTATCTATACCTATGAAAGATTCTTTTATGGAGCATTTTCCCATGCGAAGGGATTTAACTTCCGTTCCGACCAAAACCAGTCCGGCTTCGAAGGATTCTTCCACAAAATAATCATGATATGCTTTTTTGTTGTTTGCAATTATCTTAATGCTGTCATTAGACATATCTGTCACCCATTTTGGCACTGTGTAAAAAAAGCGCCTCTTAAGAAGCGCTTTTGTTTAAACATTTATCCAAAGATAATCGGGATATTTAAAAGCAAAGCAATTATCATAAAAGCTATTGCCAGGATTGTTGTGCTCTTTACAAGCACGCCTTCCATCGAACGGCCTTTGTTCTTGCCCCAGTAAGTATCAGCGATACCACCGATTGCTCCAAGTCCCTGCTGTTTACCTTCCTGCATAAGTACAAGGAATGTAAGCGCTACGCATACTAATATAAAAATTACCATTACTATTATTTTTATTACCTGCTGCATTTTACACCTTTAATTCTAAATTCAAATTATGGCTGCTAATTTACAACCGCTTTGTTATCTTAACATAACGATTGAGTTTTTGCAAGATATTTATACAAGAAGTGATTTACCTGTCATTTCCTTAGGCTGTTCCATACCCATAAGCTCGATGATTGTGGGAACGATATCTGCAAGGCATCCGCCCTCACGAAGCTTCTTTCCTTCGGGTCCGTTTACAAGGATGAAAGGAACGGGATTTGTTGTATGAGCTGTGAAAGGATCGCCTGTCTCATAATCAATAAGCTGCTCTGCGTTACCGTGGTCTGCGCAGATGAACATTGTGCCGCCTACTTCTTTTACGAAGTTAACAACTTCGCCTACGCACTTGTCAATTACTTCGATAGCTTCCGTAGCTGCTTCAAGAACGCCTGTATGACCTACCATGTCAGGGTTAGCGAAGTTACAGATGATTACATCGTATTTGGATGAGCCGTCTTCGTTCTTGGCTGTGATTGCTTCGCTTAATCTGTCACATACTGTGTAAGCGCTCATTCTGGGCTTCTTGTCGTATGTAGGAACGTACTTGGGTGAGTTAACAAGGATTCTGTCTTCGCCTTCGTTAGGAGTTTCTACACCGCCGTTAAAGAAGAATGTAACATGTGCATACTTCTCTGTCTCAGCGATTCTTGCCTGCTTAAGTCCGTTTGCTGCAAGCCACTCACCGAATGTGTTTGTAACTTCAACTTTATGGAATGCTACAGACTTGTTGGGAATTGTAGGATCGTATTCTGTGAAGCATACATATTTAATATCAAGTCTCTTTCTGTCAAAGCCCTTAAAATCATCATCGCAAAATGCTCTGGTGATTTCTCTTGCACGGTCAGGTCTGAAGTTAAAGAAGATGATTGAATCACCGTCTTTTACGATTGTACGGGGTTCGCCGTTGTCACAAACAACTGTGGGAACCATAAACTCATCTGTTACACCTTCGTCATATGACTTCTGAATAGCTTCAGATGCGCTTGTTGCTTTATTGCCTTCGCCCTTTGTAAGTGCGATGTATGCTTTCTCTACTCTGTCGTAGTTATTGTCTCTGTCCATTGCATAGTAACGTCCGCTGATAACGCCGACCTTACCTACACCGATCTCAGCCATCTTTGCTTCAAGTTCTTCAACGAATTCCTTACCGCTTGTAGGAGGTGTATCTCTACCATCGAGGAAGCAGTGAACGAATACTTTATCAAGACCGTTTCTCTTTGCAAGTTCAAGAAGTCCGTATATATGTGTATTGTGGCTGTGAACACCGCCGTCGGATACAAGGCCGTACATATGAAGTGTGGAATTGTTCTTTTTACAGTTCTCTACAGCTTCCATAAGTCCGGGATTCTCAAAGAATGTACCGTCCTGGATTTCCTTGGTAATTCTTGTAAGTTCCTGATATACGATTCTTCCTGCACCCATGTTAAGGTGTCCAACTTCGGAGTTACCCATCTGTCCGTCGGGAAGACCTACTGCCATACCTGATGCATTACCTTTAACGAAAGGACACTCTTTCATGAGCTTATCCATGACAGGTGTCTTTGCAAGTGCAACTGCATTGCCTTCTGTCTTTTCGTTTAATCCATAACCGTCCAAAATTAATAAAACTTTCGGTGCGTTTGCCATAATTAAATCTCCTTTATAAAAACACTTATAAGTGAATACAATTAGTTTTAACTAACTAACCTTTAAACCAACGATAATATACTAACACATTGATAAATAAATATCTATCATTTTTTTTAAATTAGTTTGAGCCAAACGGGGACGGTTCCGTTTTGGCTTTTTTTACCAAAACGGAACCGTCCCCAAATGGTCATTATCTTAAATCTACTCTTCTGATCTTTCCGGAAATAGTCTTGGGTAATTCATCTCTGAATTCGACGATTCTCGGATACTTGTAAGGAGCTGTATGCTCTTTAACGTATGTCTGGATTTCTTTCTTAAGTTCTTCAGTTCCGACTGTTCCCTTTGTAAGAACGATATTGGCCTTTACAACCTGGCCTCTGATTTCGTCGGGAGCTGCAACAACAGCACATTCAAGAACATAAGGAAGTTCCATGATAACAGATTCGATTTCGAAGGGTCCGATACGGTAGCCGGATGACTTGATAACGTCATCGACACGACCGACATACCAGTAGAATCCGTCTTCGTCTTTCCATGCTGTATCGCCTGTATGATAGAACCCGTCATGCCATACTTCTTTGGTCTTCTCTTCGTCTTCGAAGTAACCCTGGAACAAACCATTAGGTACACCGTTCTGAGTACTGATAACGATTTCACCTGTTTCACCGACCTTGCATGGATTGCCGTCGGGATCAACGATATCGATATCGTATAAAGGTGAAGGTCTTCCCATTGAACCAACCTTGTTGCTTTCGCCTACGAAGTTTGCAATTGAAAGTGTAGTTTCTGTCTGACCGAAGCCTTCCATAATACGTACGCCTGTTGCTTTAAGGAACTGGTTGTAAACCTCAGGGTTCATAGCCTCGCCTGCAACTGTTGCATACTTGATGGAACTTAAATCATATTTGGTAAGATCTTCTTTTATGAAGAATCTGTACATTGTTGTAGGTGCACAGAATGTAGTTATGTTGTACTGCTTGAATAAAGGAAGAATATCTTCAGCTTTAAATTTCTCAAAGTCATAAACAAATGTAGCTGCTTCGCACATCCACTGTCCGTAGAGTTTGCCCCAGAGTGCTTTACCCCAGCCTGTATCGGCGATTGTGAAGTGAAGTCCGTTAGGGTCTACATTGTGCCAGAACTTTGCTGTGGGGAAATGTCCCAAAGGATATTTGAAGTTATGAGCAGCAATCTTAGGATATCCTGTAGTTCCGGATGTGAAGAACATAAGCATTGTATCGTCGCCGCAAGCAAAATCTTCGGGCTTTTCGAATTCTTTTGAGAATGTCTTAAATTCTTCGTTGAAGTTATGCCAGCCTTTTCTCTGAAGCCCGTCTACGCATATTTTAATTTTAAGGTCAGGGCATCTTTTAGCAGCAAATTCAGCCTGGTCAGCTACATCGCCCGTACCTGTACAAACGATTGCCTTGCAGTGAGCTGCATTAAATCTGTATTCAAAATCATGATCCTTTAAAAGATGTGTTGCAGGAATGATGATTGCGCCTAATTTGTGAAGTGCAAGGATTGTGAACCAGAACTGATAATGTCTCTTTAATACGACAAGAACCTTATCGCCCTTGCCGATTCCAAGAGACTTAAAGTAGTTTGCAGTCTGGTTGGAATATTCGGACATTTCCTTGAAGGTAAATCTTCTTGCTTCCTTAAGCTCGGAAAGATAAACCATTGCCGTCTTGGAAGGATTCTTCTTTGCCATTTCGTCTACAATGTCGTAAGCAAAGTTGAACTTCTCTGTATTCTTATATTTGATTCCGTTGAAGATACCGTTTTCATCAACTGTTGTTTCAACAAACTTCTCGTATACGGGATTTTTGATCTTAGCAAGATCAGTATTGGTAACAGTATGTGTTCTTACTTTATCCTTAACTTCGGAAAGACCCTTCTTCTCAGGGTTCATAACAACTGCATAGATTTCACAGTCTTCACCGCCGAGAGCGATTTCGTTGTGAGGAGTGGATGAATCATAGTAGATTGCATCGCCTTCGTGAAGGATTTCTACGGAATCACCTACCATCATCTTAAGGTTGCCCTTGATGACAATATCCATTTCCTGACCGACATGTGTATTGAAGTGGTAAGGAGGATTAAGTGCTTCCTCTGAGTAAGGAATCTTTACGTAAAAAGGCTCAGCGAGTTTGTTCTTAAAATTGGGAGCAAGGTTCTGATACATAAAACCTTCTCTTCTTACGATCTCGCTTCCTTCGCCTTTTCTTGTTACAACATATTCTGAAAGTGCGGGTGATTCACCTGTTAAAAGGTCATTCATATCAACCTTACAGGTATTTGCAATTTTGTAGATAAATGTGAAAGGAAAGTCTTCCTCACCTGATTCGTATCTTACGTACTGATCGTAATCAAGACCTATCTTCTTTGCAAGTTCCTGCTGGGAAAGGTTCATAGCCTCTCTCAAATCAACGATTCTTCGTGCGACCTCATGAATTTTAAATTCAAGATTCTGATTGTTTTCGCTCATGTTTTCTCCTTCATCATAAAAAATGTAATCAACGATACGCGTTGAAATCTTAGAGAATTGAGATTAAGGTTTTTACATTAAAAAAACCCGTCTCAATTGCTTGAGACGGGCTAACCCGCGGTACCACTCAAATTGCATCACTGAAGATGCCTCCTCTTCTGACTCCAACAAGCCAAGTGCCTTAACGTGGCATAACGGGAATTGTCTACTCTTTTCATTTCGGAATTCCAACTCGGAAGGGATAGCTGAAAGAATTGAATTATCGCCTCACACCAGCCGGCGACTCTCTGAAAATTCGACATCTGACGCAGTCTTCGTCACAGTTTTTAAAAATAATTTTCAATTGCTTTTTTTAAACTAACACTATTTTTTTATTATGTCAACAAAAAAATTATTTGTTTTCAAATATTTTTACACCATCATCAGTCCCTACAATGATACGATTGCACATATTTAAGAACTGACCCGTTTCCAATACTCCTACGGTATTGTCGAGTTTTTCTTTAATATCTTTTACATCGACAGGAGCAGACATATGAAGATCTGCTATATAATTGCCGTTATCCGTTACGTACAGTTCATTGTTCTTTAAACGCATTACAGGATTTAATCCAAGGTCTTTAAGTCTTTTCAAAGTTACCTTATATCCGTAAGGCAGTATCTCGACAGGTAAAGGAAAATCTCCGATGGCATCAACGAGTTTGCTGTCATCCATTATCCAGATAACTTCTTTCGAAAGACTTGCAACTATTTTTTCTCTGAAAAGCGCACCGCCGCCACCTTTAGTAGCATTAAAATCCTTGTCGATTTCATCAACTCCGTCTATAGCTATGTCTAAGTACTCAACTTCATTTACATCAAGTAAAGGAATGCCCAGTTCACGAGCCTGTTCTTCTGTAGCCTTTGATGTAGCGACAGCCTGAATCTTTAATCCGTCTTTTACAAGTTCTCCTACTCTCTCAACAAGATATTTAGCTGTCGAACCCGTACCAAGACCGACAATCATTCCGTCTTTTATATATTCCGCTGCTTTTATACCTACAATCTTCTTTTTGTTTTCCTGCATATCTTTTACCATTGTTATCATATTTATTTTTGATATAAAGTTACAGATTGATTATTTTTTCTAAAGCTGTGGTATTTTACAAAACTTACTTCTGATTTACTGAAAATATCCGTGATTACATCGGTTACAGTTTTTAGGTCATATGCAACAAAATCCAGATAACCATAATTAACGCCTGTAGCTCCACCAAGGAAACAAAAACATTCTTTACCGCATGTCTTTTCAATCTCATCAATCACAGAATCTCTGAAATCAAGAATCTTTGCTGAGCGATTATTGCCGGTTGCCCAGTCCAAAGGATAAAAGATATAACCCGCAGAAATGCCGTCTTTTTCAAACGAATCAACAATATATGTTTTATTATTCCTAAAATCATTTATGACAGGGATAAGGCAGGATGAACCGCCAAATACATCTCTTCTGAGGCCATCTGTTGCATTTTCATCAGGCTGCAACTGATAAACACTGTACAAATCTATATACCTTTCGGCATCCATCAGTTCTTCTTTTGAAAGAGAAAGATTTGTAATAAAATCATCCAGTAAACCATCCAGTTTCAAAGGAGTTTCGTTCTTAGGATTATCCAAAAAATCGATTGAAGCTATATATTTCATTTCGGCGAGTTCACCGACAGCCTGATCCAAAAGAATAAACATTAACTGAAACGCCTGCGATCTGTCATTCTTAATTAGCGGAAGCATATTCTTGCAGTATATTTCCAAATCAACATATCCGTTTTGCCAATTACTCCAAATATCAATATCTTCCGCACTGACGGAATTATTGCCAAGTCTAAGTTCAAATCTGTTTATCGCCTGTCCGTTTGACCGTCTTCCGACAATAATATTCCAATTATCATAAACCTCAGCAGGAGCCATTCTCTTAAAATACGCAAGAGAAAACAGTCTGGACCAATCTCCTTCTAAGTTTAGTATCAAATCATGTTTTTCACCGTTAAATCCAACTTCGGCATATACATTTTCAAAAGCAATACCGAATATTTTATTTAATTCATCGCAGATTGCATTTGCACCTGCTTTTGAATCAATCAGATTTCTGAGATTAACTTCTTCGGTAAGAAAATAATCCCAGCAGTCTTTTACTCTTTTACGAAATGGTACATCAAATAAAGGTAAATCTTTACCTTGATTTTTCTCTTCTTTCTTTTTAAACAATCCCATTGCTATCCCCCTCATTTATAAATCATTCTTTGTTAGCGCTTTTAGCCTTCTCTTCTTCAATCAATTGAGTAAACGCTACTTTACCCACAAGAGTTTTTGGTAGTTCTTTTCTGAACTCATATTCGAAAGGCCAGGAATACTTTGCAAGATTCTTCTCGCAAACATCTCTAATCTTTTGTCTTATCTCATCTGTGGGCTCATATCCTTCGCGAAGAACGATAAAGGCCTTGGCAACCTGAACCTTAAGCGGATGGTCGATTCCGATGACGCATGATAAAAGTACTTCAGGTACAGAGTCAATTATATTCTCAAGATACTGAGGATAAATATTATAACCTGAGGAGATTATCATTCTCTTGATTCTCTGCTTAAAGAATAAGAATCCGTCCTCGTCCATATATCCTAAATCGCCCGTATGAAGCCATACCTTACCGTCCTTGTGTAATCTTAAGGTATTGGCGGTTTCTTCAGGCTCGTTTAAATAGCCCTTCATAACGGTAGGACCTGATAAAACAATCTCTCCGTCCTCACCGTAAGGCATTTCTTCAAGTGTCTCGGGATTAATGACTTTATAAAATGTATCGGGATAAGGGATACCGATACTTCCGGCTTTATATTTGTTAACAGGTATTAAACAGCTTCCTGTAACGCATTCTGTCAGACCGTAACCCTCTCTTACCTTTGCATCCGAACCATGCTCTTCGAGGAATTTATCCACCTTTAACTTAAGGCTCTCCGAAAGTGAATCACCGCCGCTTATTACAAGGTGTAAGAATGAAAGATCCACACCTTCCATTCTTTTGTTCTTAAGCATTACTTCAAAAAGCGAAGGCACGCCTGCTATAATATTGGGTTTATATTTGGTAAGAAGCTTATCAAATTCAGCCGCATTAAACTGAGGCTGAATAACTGCCGTTGCACCTAAATACAAAGCCGTATGAATGCAGATTCCGAGTCCGAAACCGTGGAATACAGGCATAATAGAAAGTATTCTGTCGCCCTCGTGCAAAGTCTTACAAATCTCTACACTCTGAAGCGCAAGCGCATTGAAGTTAAGGTTTGTAAGTTCAATACCTTTCGGAAAACCGCTGGTACCGCCGGAGTAAAGTATCGCTGCGGTATCATCTTTGTCAGGCTTATATAAAGTCTCGCCCGTATACTGCTTTCCGTTCTTTATAAAATCACTCCACTTAATGTTAATGTCACATTTTTCGAAATGAAGTTTTCTGCCCTTCTTAACAAAATATCCAACGATTATGGGCATCGGCATAGAATCTGCCACACTTACCTGAATAATCTTTTCAAGTTTGGTTTCGGGTAAAATATGAATAATTTTATTTAATGCAAGATCTACAGTTACAATAATCTTACTTTCAGTCAGGTTTACATAATATTTTATTTCATTCTCAGCCGACAGAGGATGAATCATATTTGCAACTGCGCCGATTTTATTAATTGCATAAAAAGAAATAAGAGCTTCGGGAGTATTGGGCATACACACACTGATAATATCTTTCGGTTTTACACCCATAGCTATAAAAGAACGTGCAGCAGAATCAATCTGCTCTAAAAACTCTTTAAAAGTTGCAGTCTTACCAAAGTAATTATATGCATTGAGACTTTCTCTCTTTTTTGATGCCTCTTCCAAAAACTGATATATCGAATAATCTGGATATTCCAGATGTTGTCTTACTCCGTCATATGACGAATACCAGGGTGTCTTAACCTGTTCCATGTTTAAGTCCTTCTTTTAAATAAATTTATCTTTATGTTTTACGAATTTTTCTTTACGTGGTTTGAAATTGTTTTCAATCATCATTTGCTTTACCGTATCATACAAAAGCTGATTGGCTTCTTCAACGGAAAGATCTTTTATATCAAGCGGTTCGCCGTATGTAATCTTTAATGTACGGCTTCTGAATTTGTACTCGCCGGTTACTGCATACGGTATCAGCTTACAGCCCGTCCTTTGTGCCATAACAACGGCTCCGGGCTTAAAAGGAAGCAGTGTTTCTTCGGTAAAGTTTCTCTTTCCTTCAGGAGATACATTTATCGCATAGCCTTTGTTTAAATAATCAATAGCGGCATTTAAAGCACCGCCGTTATGTTTTGCCTTTGTATCTACGGGTATCGAGCCTATCGATTTAAACAGCCATCCGAATTTGCCGTCATGCAGTTCCTTGTTTGCCAGCGAATGCACCACTCTCGGTGTGGATGTGTAGACATATATCGGATCCAGTATGCAGTTGTGATTACCCGCTATTACGCAGGGCTCTTTTTTCGGTATTACAGATTTATTCACGTATTTAGGATTGTACAAAAACCAGAAAAGAATCGTAAACAGCGGCTGAAAAAATCTGTAAACAAGCGCGTCGGATGCTTTCATGAAAAGTTTTCTTCCCTGTTCTTCGCGAACATATCTTTATATCTTTGAATCTCTTCGGATACTTCTTTAATCTTTTCTCCGGTTGTATCAATTTCTGCAAGCATTTCTTTTAAGTCTTTTTTGGTATCGTCGATTCCAAGTTTTTCCGCAACAAACAAAGCAAAATTCGAATCTGAAATATACGGAAGTTTTGTAATGAAATTAATTAAATGAATGATTACCACTATTCCGGTAATCATATAGAAAACGACTGTGACTATACGAAGCACGGGAGCCAGTTCAGGCTCGATGAAATTAGAAGCAATCATAAAAGCAACAATCGTTGCAACATGAAGAAGAACCAGCAGTGAACACCATATTATGCTCTGCTTGCATTTATCCTCGTTGTAAATCATGTCTTCAACATCTTTTTCGAGAACTTTTTTACGATTGGATAATTTCAGATGTTCAACTTTAAGTTTGTTGAATTCAATCCATTCGTTGGTAACTTCAATGTACGAATTATATGCATCAAAATTAAAATCGGGCTTTCTTTTACCCGAAGCAATTTCTTCGTCAAAAATCCTGTCGTTCTTTTCCTTAAGTTCAAAATACGCAGCGGTATTTTCATCAAGAGATTTTCGATTATTACTGATATTCTGTTTAAGATTTGATAATTTGGCAAGATTGGATGTCTCTTTCATATCAAGATTGTCCACGCCGATTTTTTCCGCTATAGTAGTCCAGAAATCCGACTTTGATGTGGCGGCAAAAAACTTTATTAAATAAAAAATAGTATAAACAAGAAAGCCGAAAGCAAAAAATCCGAGTCCGCCTGAACCGAGATAAATTGCCATGGTAAGGCGCCAGTCACCTTTAATGTTAATAAGATAGCCTGAAGAAAGAATAATTAAAAAAGCGCAAACAAATATAACGGTAAATAATTTAACCGTATATCTCCTCCTCTGTTCGCGAACCCCCTTCGCCTCTGATTCACAGAGCATTACTTCATTTTCCAAATTGTAAATATCGGTTTCATAAAACGATATTTTCTGAAGAAGTCTGTCTTCTTCTTCGGTGGCAACTCTCATTAAACCTGTCCCGCTAATCCCCTGATTAATTCAACATCTTCTTTGGTAAGTTTTATATTTGACTGAAATACTTCACCGTTAGGCATGGTAACTTTCATGTCTATTATACTTCCTTCGGCAACCCCCTGGTTTTTAAGTGCTGCTAAAAAAGACACAAATCTGGGGTGTCTGCCTGAAAACTCGTCCCATTTTTTCTTAAAAGTAAGTAAAGCAGCCGGATTGACCATTTATCTTTCCTCCAGATATTTACGTATTTTGTTCTTAGCCCTCTGAAATGCATTGTCCGTGGTCTTTTCGTTCTTTCCCAAAACCTTTGCTATTTCAGATGTTGTAAGACCGATAATGTAAAGGTCCATTACCTGATATTCAAGCTTGGACAGTTCCTTGCTCATAAAAGCAATTATTTCATCGTATTTTTCTTTGTTTATAAGATTGTCTTCGGGATTGTAAATCTCAGATAATCCCAAATCTTCAGTCGATAAATTGTTATATTCATCATCCGAAGCATCGGTATGTGATATCGAAAGACCTTTGTTTAATGGCTCGTTCTTCGGAGAGTTTGAATTTGTAATTGCTGTATAAATATTTCTCTTCACACAGATCTGCGCAAAAGTAGAAAACTTTATGTTCTTATGCTCATCGAAGTCTCTGACAGCTTTAAAAAGCCCTATCATGCCTTCCTGAACCAGATCCTGATCGTCACCGCCAAGTATGAATAAAGATTTTGAACACGCAAGAACCACGCCTTTATACTTGTTTAAAAGAAAGTCCATGGCCCGGTCGTCGTCCTTGCTTAATCTGACAAGTTCCTCGTCGGTTAAGGTATTTAAATCCATTTTTATTTTTCCCCAATTTACAATTAGTTTCTTACTGCATTCTCTGTCTTACGATTTCAAAACAGAGAATTCCTGCGGCAACGGATGCATTAAGCGAATCAATCTGACCTTTCATGGGGATTGATGCGACAAAATCACATTTCTCTTTTACGAGTCTTGAAACACCCTCTCCTTCGGAACCGACTACAACGCCGATAGGTCCCTTTAAGTTAAGGTTATACATTGTTTCTCCGTCCATATCCGCACAGACAAACCAGAGGCCTTCTTTCTTTAAATCCTCAATGGTTTTGGAAAGATTGGTCACTTTGGCTACAGGAATATAGTTAAGTGCACCTGCAGATGTTCTGGCAACTGTTGCGGTAAGACCTACCGCTCTGTTTTTTGGAATAATAACTCCGTGAGCGCCTGCCTGATGTGCACTTCTTATAATTGCACCCAAATTGTGAGGATCCTCGATATTGTCCAAAAGAACTATGAAAGGATCTTCACCCTTGTCTTTGGCAATATCAAGTATATCTGAAACTTCAGCATAATCATATGCAGCCGTAACCGCGATTACGCCCTGATGCTTCCCTGTTTCGGACATATTGTCAAGAAGCTGCTTGTCGACATATTTAATTAAACTGCCGGCTTTCTTGGCTTCTCTTTTAATCGTTAAAACCGGTCCGTCCTGACATCCGTCAAGAACATAAATCTTATCGATGCATTTGCCCGATCTGTATGCTTCTAAAACGGCATTTCTGCCTTCAATCATGGATTCGTTGTATCCCATAAAATTCCTTTTTATTCTTCAATCTTTTCAAGTGCAGTTTTTAAAAGTTCAAGACATCTGTCAAGATTGCCCGTCAGATATAAATATCCGAATACGGCCTCAAGTCCTGTGGCTCTGTGATATTCACTGTAAGCTGCACTCTTTGAATGATTGGCGGTCTTGGCATTCTTGCCTCTTCTGTAAATATCAGCTTCTTCTTCGGTGTAATACTCTGTCAGTATTTCTGCGATACGGCTCTGCGTTTTTGCGTTTACCAATCTGTTTTTATCCTTGGCAAGCGCATTGACACTCTTATTGCCTTTTGAAATAACCATCGTTCTTACAATGATCTCGTATACACTGTCACCGATAAAGGCCAGCGTCAGAGGATTGTAAGTATTGATATCTGTATCTTTTATATCAAACTGTTCTTTTATCTTTTCAGGTAAATCCGTCATTTACGCTCTCTTCCACTTAACGCCTTCACGTGTATCTTCAAGCACGATTCCTTTTTCGAGAAGCTCGGCTCTTATTGCATCAGCCTTGGCAAAATCCTTGGCCTTCTTGGCTTCCTTACGTTCCTCGATCTTAGCCTCAACATAAGCCGTGAGTTCATCATCAGCACCGCTGTCAGCGGTTTCTGCGTCTGCTTTTAAAAGATCAAGGCTTAATACATAGTCAAAATCATTTATAACCGCACGCTTTGTGGAGCCGTTTAAATCGGTCTTTAAAACGTCGTAAAGAAGCGTAATGCCCATTGCGGTATTAATATCATTGCCTACGGTTTCAGCGAATTTATCGTGCCATTCTTTTACGATTGCTTCATCAACTTCGCCCTCTTCCTTTATGGTGGCAATTCTGTTCTTTAATTTCCTGTAAGTTACGGTTGCCTGATCAAGTGCTTCATAAGAGAATGTGAGGGGCTTGCGGTAATGCGACTGAAGTGCAAAGAATCTGTACGCAAGGGGATTGTAACCCTTCTCTTCAAGAAGAGATACGGTTAAAAATTCGCCCTTACTCTTGCTCATCTTGCCTGTCTCGTCATTTAAATGATGTACATGGAACCAGTAGTTGCACCACTTGTGTCCGAGGAATGATTCGCTCTGCGCGATCTCGTTGGTGTGATGAGGGAAAATATTATCCACGCCACCGCAGTGAATATCCATATATTCACCAAGGTGTTTCATACTGATGCATGAGCATTCAATATGCCATCCGGGATAACCTACGCCCCAGGGGCTGTCCCATTTAAGGGCCTGGTCCTCGAATTTGGACTTGGTAAACCAGAGCACGAAATCGTTCTTGTTTTTCTTGTTTGTATCCTCTGTAACGTCATCACGTACGCCGACTTTAAGGTCATCCTCTGACTGATTGCCGAAGACATAATATTCCTTAAGCTTGGAGGTATCAAAATAAATATTCTCACCTGCTTTGTAAGCATAACCCTTCTCAAGCAGAACTTTAATCATATTGATGAATTCATCGATGCAGTTGGTCGCAGGTTCAACAACATCGGGAGTCTTGATGTTAAGCTTTGCGCAGTCGCTGAAGAACGCATCGGTATAGAATTTGGCAATTTCCATAACCGTCTTGTGTTCTCTCTTGGCACCCTTTAACATCTTGTCTTCACCGGTATCGGCATCGGATGAAAGATGTCCGACGTCTGTAATATTCATTACTCTCTTAACGTCATATCCGCTGTAACGCAGTGTCTTTTCAAGCACATCCTCCATAAGATAGGATCTTAAGTTACCGATATGCGCAAAATGATAAACCGTAGGTCCGCAGGTATACATTGAAACCTTGCCTTCCACATTGGGTTTAAATTCTTCAACTCTTTTAGTAAGCGTATTGTAAATTCTCATTTTTTATCTCCGTTTTCTATCGTTTCACAACTATTCTATAATACAATAAATGACATAAACTTTCAAATCAATAAAATATAGCCTGAGCATTATATTTTTCGAGTATATCCTTTGATTTTTCCTCGCCTAAAATAAGGCAGATAGTCGATAAAGCATCTCCTTCAAGTGACGAATCTGAAATAATCGTTACACTCTTCACATCCGTTTTAACAGGGTATCCTGTATTGGTATTTAAGATATGATGATATTTAACACCGTCATACTCTACGAAGCGTTCGTAAGTTCCGCTTGTTACAACCGATTTGTTGCTGACAGAGATACTGTCGATTATACCCTCAGGATTGTCCGGATCTTTTATACCTATTTTATAATCGCTTCCGTCAGGTTTTGAACCTATTACAACAACGTTTCCGCCGAGAGAAATAATTGCACTCTCAACATTGTTATCTACAAGGTATTCTTTTAACTTATCTGCCACAAAACCTTTGGCAATAAATCCCAAATCAACTTGAACACCCGATTCATTAATCTTTACACGGTTCCCTTCATAAAGTTTGACTTTTTTATAATTCACCTTCTTAAGTGCCTGTCTTATTTCGAGGTCTGAAGGCTTCCTGTCCGTTAAAGTATTGCCTTTTGCATCATGTGTAAAGCCCCATATATCAAGCAGGGGGGCAATCGTTATATCAACCGCGCCGTTTGTCTCCTCACAGAATTCAAGTGCTCTTTCGAAAAGATAATATGTATCGTCGCTGACATCAACCCCGGCATATGCCTGCTGGTTAATCATCGTCATTTCGCCTAAGTTTAATCTTCCTAAGGAGTTATCATACTTTTCGCACATTTCCATACAATCTTCAAGAAGATTAAGATCTTTCATGGAATAAACGGTGATTGAAACATACGTATCAAAATAATATCCGTCACGAGTGTAGGTTTTACCGTTGTTTCCCCAAAGAATTGCAAGGACTACAAGAGGAGCCAGAATACAAAGAACTATTAATACTTGTAAAATTCGTTTTTTTACCATCTGAAATACTCCTGTAATACTCAGATTACATCATAAAAGAACAAAAAGGTACCGACAAATGCCGATACCTTTTATTTTTAATCATTACTAAAAATACATTAATGTTCTGCGATACAGCCTTTTTTACATTTCTCAACGCAGGTTCCGCAACCTACACATTTGCTGTAATCAATCTTTGCATGAAAGTCTGTAACTTCAACAGCTTCCGCAGGACAGTTCTTCTTACATAAACCGCAGCCGATACAGCCGTTTGTACATTCTTTCATTGTAACCGGGCCTTTCTCCTTTGAAGAGCAGGCTACGGCATACTTAGCAGAATAAGGTATCAGTTCTATTAAGTGCTGAGGACATACAGCAATACATTTACCGCATGCTTTACACTTTTCTTTATCAACTTTTGCTACTCCGTTTTCTACATGAATAGCATCAAAAGGACAGGCCTTTACGCAGCTTCCGAAGCCCTGACAGCCGTGGTTACAGGCTTTCGGTCCTTTGTTCGGAACGAACATAAGCATCTGACAGTCTTCCTGACCTACATATTCGTAGTTCATCTTGGAAGCTTCACAGTCGCCGTTACATTTTACGAATGCAACCATTCTTTCGGATTCGACTGCGTCTACGCCCATTATTTCAGCTACTTTTTTGCCAACTTCTTCGCCCCCTACGGGACATCCGTTTACGGGAGCTTCGCCTTTAACAATAGCAGCTGCAAGACCCGAACATCCGGGATAACCGCATCCGCCACAGTTATTGCCGGGAAGAACTTCAACGATTTTCTCTTCTCTCTCGTCTACGCTGACTTTGAAGATAACCGAAGCTATTCCCAAAAATATTCCTATAAACAAACCTACTGCAGCTACAATGCCTACAGCAAGCAGTATACCTGTTAAACTCATATCTGTCTCCTTAAATCAAACCCGAAAATCCGCAGAATGCTATTGCCATAAGACCGGCAGTAACAAGTACGATGGGCATTCCCTTCATGTATTTGGGTATATTGTTGTATTCCATCTTTTCTCTTAAACCAGCAAGGATAACGATTGAAATCGCAAAACCTGTAGCAGTTGCAAAACCGTTTACAACGCCTGTAAAGATATCATACTCAAGGTTAACGTTATTGATAGCCACACCCAAAACCGCACAGTTGGTAGTAATCAAAGGGAGATATACACCAAGTGCCTGATAAAGGGACTTCATGTACTTCTTTAAGAAAAACTCTACAAACTGAACCAGTGCTGCAATAATCAAAATGAAAACGATTGTTTTCAGATATTCGATATTTAAAGGTCTTAAAATAAACTTGTAAATAAGTCCCGCAACAAGTGATGAAAGTGTGATGACGAAAATAAGCGCACCACCCATACCTGCGGCTGTCTTAACTTTCTTTGAAACTCCTAAGAAAGGACAGAGTCCTAAGAACTGGCTCAATACAACGTTACTGATTAAGGAAGAGCCGATGGCTATAACAATGATGTTTCCGATATATGTTCCGTTCATTTATTCGCCCTCCTTCTCTTCTGCTTTATCTGATTCTTCTTTAAGATCTTCATCTGTTTCATCAGAAGCAAGGATGTCATTAAGTTCAGTATCTTCCGTTGCCGTTACTTCAACTTCTTCTTTCTTCTCTTCAACAGTTTTTTCTTCTTTAACTTCTTTTGCAGGGGCTTCTTCTTTTACGGTATTGTCTACCATTCTTCTTGCACAGCCCATATCCGAGCAGTTCATACAGTCGCTTGAACAGCCTGAACCGATCTTGGATGTGTCTTTTCCTGCCTTTGCACCTTTGTCTTTTATGACGTTCTGA